>JAADCW010000175.1 GCA_013154225.1 Chloroflexota bacterium | reverse complement strand
CAAAGGCTTCCACCTGATTGAAGCCAATCGCGTCCAAAGTGACATCCTTTTCGGTCAGGCCGAATTCATACAGCAGGGCCATCAAGCCCACATAATTCGCGCCAAACAACCCCGGCAGGCCAATGCGCTGACCTTTGAGATCCGCGGGAGATTGCAACCCCAGTTTTTCATCGGCAATCACCACAATGGGGTATTTCTGCCACCAGGCCATGACATAGACCACCGGCACGTCTTGGTCTCGGGCCATCAGCACCTGCTCGCCCGAGACAATGGCAAAGGGGCGCTGGTTGGCCCCCACCAGGGCCACGCCATCGGTTTCAAAACTGTAATCAAAGGTGACATCAAAGCCAGCCTCCCGGTAGTAGCCCTTATCCACAGCGACGTAAAACGGCGCGTATTGGATGTTAGGGATATAGCCCATAGGGAGATTGACCTTGATGAGGTCTTGCGATTGAGAAGACGGCTGGGCAGAAGCCGACGCCGCGGGGGTGGGCGTCGCAGTTGCCTGGCCGCACCCTGCCAGAACCACCGACAGGATAAAGAGGAGAGCAAAGGCAACGGTGAAGGTTCGTTTCATCAGTGAACTCCTTAGCCACGAAAGTTTGTCAAGCCGCAAACGCGGCCTCAGACCAATGTAAACCGCAGTTTTGGCAACCACCAAAGGGTTTTATCCAAAACTCGGGTCATTCCAACGAAGCAATGGCACCGCCAGATGGGCCTTGCCAGGCCAAAAAGCGGCGTTCCAAAGCCAACACCAGGCCATACAGCGCCAAAGCCAAAGCCACCAGAGCAAACACGGCCACAAAAACCAGGGCAGTGTCGTAACGGCCGCGCGCCATGTTGATCAAAAAGCCCAAACCACTATCGGCCGCGACAAATTCGCCCACCACCGCACCAATGACCGAGAGGGTGGCACCAATGCGCAGACCGCCCAGGAAAACAGGCAGCGCAGCCGGAATTTCCAAATAGCGCACCATCTGCCAAGGGGTGGCATCCAGGGAACGCAGGAGATCCCGCAGTTCCTCAGGCACGCTCCGCACGCCTACCAGGGTGTTGATGAGCACCGGGAAGAATACGATCAGCGCGCAAATCAAGGTTTTGGCCAATAGCCCCGTGCCAAACCAAATCACCAAAAGGGGCGCGATGGCCACCACGGGCACCGATTGGCTGGCCACAATGTACGGCGCCAAAATGCGTTCCAACCGCCGCGATTTAGCCAAGGCGTAGCCCAGCACGGTTGCGGTGGTCGCCCCCAAGGCCAGCCCGGCCAACACCTCTTGCAGCGTGACCCAGGTATGGTAAAGCAAGGTGCCGTCTTTCAGCGCCTGCCACCCTCGCACAGCCACCTGCCAGGGCGAAGGCAGAATGAACGGCGGCAAATCGGCCAGCCAAATCACCGCCCACCACAGGGCCAAAGTTAGCACCAGCGAAATGCCCAATTGCGCCAAACGGCGCACAAGCCGAGAATGTGCACGCCGTGAGGGTTGAGCAATACGGCGGAATGCGTGCCGAGCGTGGACGAAGTTCATAATGTCATCCTCATGGCAAAACAAAAACCCCGTGAAAAACACGGGGCAGGCGAGAAGGTGACGCGCGGCCAGACGCGCCCTACACACAAAAACCCCGAAAACGTTGTGTTTTCGGGGCGCGTAGGGCATCTCCGCCGCACACAGGCGCGACGAAGGAACACCGCACATCGGTGAGAAGGCAACCCTCTCCCATCCGGACTATACCGTCGGCCCCGGAATTTCACCGGGTCTGCGCCGCAAGGGCGCTCGCGGGCTTTCACCGCCGGTCGGGAATTGCGGCTTTGCGCCGCTCACCCTGCCCCGAAGGTTGCTATGCTGTTGTTGTGCTTGCACGGCAATTATAGCCCTTTTGTGCAACGCCGTCAAATTTTCCAGCCCCATGGGAACAAACCGCGCCCCAAAACCTCACCCCAACGCAGGGAACATGCGGCGGATATGCTCGGCAATCAGCGCCACAGCCTGGCGCACCAGGGCACGGTTGGCCTCGCTCTGATGCCAACGGCTCGCGCCCGAAGGGTGCGGCAAAGGCACAATCCAGCGCCCATCCACCTGTTTTTGCGTGCCGATGATTTCCCCCAATTTGGCTTTGGACGGGTAAAACATGTTGATGGCCAACCGCCCCACAGGCAAAATCAGCTCGGGATCCACCAACGCAATCTCGGTTTCCAAAAACGGACGGCAAAGCAGTTGCTCTTTGCGGCTGGGGGCGCGATCGCCACTGCCCGACTTCGCCCGCCCTGGGTAGCATTTGGTCACCGAAGTCATGTACTGCGTGCGGCGGAACCAATCCTCTTCAATGCCCGCGTCGGCCAGCCATTGGAACAACCGCTTGCCGCTACCCGCGTTGAATGGCCGCCCGGCCTCTACCTCGGTCACGCCAGGCGCCTGGCCAATGATCATGATGCGGGCATCCACGTGGCCGGAATAAATCGGGCGGGGATGCACCCAATAGCCTGCGTCCAAACACGCGCGGCATACGGCAATCCGCTCACGGAGTGCATCCAACTGTGCCCGGCGCTCGGCCAGATCCTTCTCAGGCATGGCTTGTCCTCCGAGGCGCGTTGGGCAAGGCCAACAAAGCCCCAAAACGCCCAGTGCGCCCCTTTTCTGCACGATGGGAATACCAGTCTTCCAAATGGCAGGCAGTGCAAATTTCGGCCACTTCAATGCGCTCAGCAGGCACGCCCGCGCGCTGTAAGTGCAAGCGATTGGCCGTCCACAAATCCAAAAAGATGCTGCCCTGCCGCTGAGAAAGCAGGCTGTCGGCCTGGCTTCCAAAGGCATCTTGAATTTGCGCGGCCACCTCAGGGCCAACCTCGTAGTGGTCAGGCCCAATGGAAGGGCCGATGGCCGCGTACAACGCTTCGGGGCGAGAGCCAAACGCCTGGGTCATGGCCTCCACTGCGGCAGCCGCAGTGCCCAAGGCCGTGCCCTTCCAGCCCGCATGGGCCAGGGCCAAAGCGTGGTGGTGGGGATCATACAGGAGCACTGGCACGCAGTCGGCAAAACGCATGATGAGGGTGACTTCAGGATTGGCCGTCAGGATAATGTCGGCCTTGGGCGGTGGCTCTGGCGCGGTTACAGGCCGCGGCGCGTGGGCTACCACAGCATCCCGCCCGTGCACCAGCCAGGCATCAAAGCGGGCTCCCACAGAAAGCCCCAAAGCCTCAAACGCCAACCGAATGTTGAACTGCACCCGCCCCCAATCGTCGCCCACCGTGGCGCCCATGTTCAGGCCTTCCCACGGGCGGGGGCTGACGCCGCCTCGGCGGGTAAATACCCCATGCACCACCCCCTCCCGGCTGAGATTTTCAAACGTGAAGTAGCGCAGGGTGCGAAACGCGGCAAAAGGCATGGCTGGCTCCGGGGCTTTAGCCCTTGTCGTCTTGGATGGCTTGCTGGGCAACCTGGTCGGCAATGTAAAAGCGGGCTTCCAGGGCTTTGCGGCTCTCCTGCATGGATTCTTCCACCAGAGGATAACCAAACCACGCGGTAGTAAAGCCAAACAGAAAGCCGGTGACTGTGCGCAATAACGGCGTGCTCTCGCGATACGGCAAGGGCGAATGCGGAATTTGGCTCAGAAGTTGGCTAAAGCCATCCAAACCAATGGGAAGCCAACCTAAAATCAGCCACCAATACCACGGCAAGGGCGGCAGTTTGCAGCGGAAAAGGCCAAAGAGCAAACCAAACAGCAAAATACCCCCATAGATGGCCACATCGCGCTCGCACATGGCCACTTTGTAACCAATTTTATCGTTGCCGATGAACGCCCGCGCCTGGAGCAAATCATTTTCATCCAACCCCGTGGCCTGGCCATAAGGCACCAAACCGCTCACATGCGCGGCCGCGCGTGGGTAGGCCGGCTGCTCACCAAACAAAAACCACGACCGAAACGCCAATTGATGGCAGGTGAAACTGTAACCCCGATAAATAATTTTGGCCGGACGCTCCCACCCCACCTTCATCAACACCGGTGCCAGGAAAGCCAAACCCACGTACAGCCCCACCACAACGTTGAAAACCAAGAGCCAATGGCGGGAAAACCAATGGAGAAAGCGATCGCTGCCCGTTACCTGGCGGGGCTCGACCGCGCGGCCCTGGGCTTTACCCTGGGATGCGGCTTGCAGGGCCACCAACACCCGGGTACGGTCCAGCGTGCCCGTGAGGGTGTAGGGCCCGATTTTCAGCATGGGGGTGCGGCCTTCCAACTTCGCGGCCAGGGTGGGATTTTGGGAAACATCCACTTCCACCAAACGATGGGGCACTTCGGCTTCCAAAGAAGCCAACAGTGCCCGCAATTCATCCACCCCCTGGTCTTCCGGCCGCGTGTAGAGCAACACCGTGATCATGGCGTAATTCCAATGCTTTGCAACCCTGCGGCCAGGGTGGTTTCATCCAACATGCCCACGTGCATGTAGCGAATCACGCCTTTGTCGTCAATGAAGAACGTGGTTGGGAAGCCCTGAATGCGGTACTTGCCCACAATACTGCGCTGGGGATCCAGCACCACGGTGAACGTAAAGCCATTTTGGGAAATGAACGCCTGCACCTGGGCTTCAGGCTCGGCGTCGTTCACCGCCAGCATGTAGTAATCGTTTTGGTGCTTGGTGTAATACTGCTGAAGCATGGGCATTTCCGCGCGGCACGGCGGGCACCAGGTAGCCCAGAAATTGAGCACCACTGGTTTGCCGCGCAGGGCCTTGAGGTGGACGGTTTCACCGCCCAAAGTCTGTGCGGTGAAATCAGGCGCTGGCGCGCCTACAACCGGAGCGGCATTGGCGTCGTCGGCGGTCCCGCTGTTGCCGCGCAACAGCATACTGCCGCCCCACACGGCCAGCACCAACCCAACGATGAGCAACAGCCCACGCCACAGCGTGGCCTCGGCCGAGGCATTCCGCCCGCGCCGACGGGATTTGCGAGTTACCTTTTTTCGTGCCATATCACAATCCTAAGTCAAGGAAGTTACCAAAGCGAGCAAGATGCGCAAAGGTGCCGAGCATCAGCATGACGCCCACGATGATGAGCACAACACCCATGATGATTTCCACAATGCGGCTGATGCGGCTGTATTTTTGGAGCAGCACAGTCACCCAATCAATGCTCCAAGCCGCGAGCAAGAAGGGCACGGCCAACCCCGCGGAATAAGCGGTCAGCAACACAATGCCCCACGCAATGGAACCGCCGTTCAGCGCCAAAGTGAGGATTGCGCCCAACACCGGCCCCACGCAAGGGCTCCATCCCGCGGAGAAAAACACCCCCATCAACGCGGAAGAAAGCAAGCCCACGCTGTCAAAGTCCGCATCCGGGCGGATGTCGTATTCCAAAAACGGAATGCGCACCAGGCCGGTCATGTGGATACCAAACAAAATGACAATGGCGCCCCCAATCCTTGCCAGCCATTCCCGCAGGCCATAGAGCACGCCGCCCAAAGCGGAAGTGGCTACACCCAAGGAAATGAAGACCACGCTAAAGCCCACCACAAAGGCCACACCATGCAAAAAGGCCTTCCCGCGGCGGCGTTCACCGCTTTCTGATAGGGCTCGCCCGCTCAGATAACTGACATAAGCCGGCACCAGAGGTAACACACAGGGTGAGAGGAACGATGCCAGCCCGGCAAGAAAAGCCAGGCCAATCGAAAGGTTCATACCAACCTCCTGCCAAGGGATCCCGCCTCTGCGGGCGATGGAGTGAATTTTACCAAGGTTTGAGCAATTCGCAAAATCCAACCCAAGGCGGGGCGTCTCGCAAGTAGAAACATGGGGAAGATCACGCCCTATCCCCCGCCGCTTTGCCGACTTTTCCCGCAGGATGTCCTTCCCTTAAACCAGCCTCCGCAGGCTCGCACTTGAGCCTGCGGAGACCACCCAAAATTTTAAGGAGAAGCGGAAACGAAGGGCTACTTCTGCTCTGAACCTTCGGCTTCAAACGCGTCCAGGGCTTCGACCAGCGGCGTCAGATACATCATGGCAGGCCCGCCGTGCATCAGCACAGCCTGAAATGCGGCTTCCATGATTTCGTCGCGGGTTGCGCCGTTGTCCAGCGCGCCTTTGACGTGCAGGGCAATGCACCATTCGCACTGCGCCGCGACCGCCAAGGCCACGTTGACCAGTTCCTTATATTTCGCGCTCAGGGCCTTGCCCGAGGCCGAAGCCTTCATGAAGTGCAAAAACGCTTTGGTCTCTGTGGGGTAGCGCGCCATCAACGATTCGATGAGCGCGTTGGTTTGTTCCAGTCGTTCTTTCGCACCCATAGCAACCTCCTTGTTGCAAAGTGCTCGATCATGGGCGGATAATACCTTGCTCAGCCTTCCACAACCTCAATCAGAGTACCGCCGGGCATTCCAATGGTGACATCGCCTGGATCATAAGGCACCACAGGCAAAGTCCACCGGAACACCCATTTGGCATCTTCTGGCCGGGCATTCACACAGCCGTGGGAACGGGGCACGCCGTAATCGTTGTGCCAAAACGTGGAGTGGATGGAAATGCCCGTGCCCACAAAAAGCACGGTCCAGCCAATGCCGGGCAGGTCGTAACCGCCGCCGGTGGTGCCGCCGCTCATGTGCACCGAAATAAGTTTGCGCCAAATGGGATACGTGCCCACCGGCGTGGCCCATTTATCCACAGCCTGGCCCGACGCGTTGTATTTCGCGCCCGTGGATACACGGGTGAAAAAGACCTCTTCCTTGCCTTCGTAGCACGCCATGGTCTGGTAATTGACATCCACCACCACGCGCTTGTTTTCCACATTGGGGCTGATGGGCGCGATTTCCTCAGGCGTGATGGGACGAAACGCCTCAGCCCGCGCCCAGAAAATATCGCCATACGACCCGTAGCGCTCGTTGATGCGATACCACACCGCGCCATCGTCGCCCTGCTTGATTTGATCCACCCACAGCACCTGGCTGTAATACAGCCGGGGGCGCGAGGTATCTTTCAGCCAGGGGGAACGCGCAGGCGGGTTGGCCAGGAAAATATCCACATACGGCACGGTGACTTCCACCCACATGCCGTCTTTGGCATAGGGAAACGCGGTCAGCGGCGTGTTGGGCTTGTTGGCCACGGGTTGCAGGGTGGGTGCCCAGATATAGCCTTGCGGCGTCTGCACAAAGCGCTGATTGGTGCGGTGCAGGTTGATCCCCACCACCTCACGCTCCCAAGGCACCACGGCATCTTCATAAAGCACGGCCACGGTGGGGCTGTCTGCGTCGGGGCGCGCTTTCACTTCCACTTTGCCGCCAATACATACCCGCCCCAAACGCTCCCCCGTGGGGAAATCGGGCATGGGCATTTTCTTGCCGCGCGCCCAGATGGGGGTCAGCATCCACGCCCCCGCGCCCAACAAAGCCAATTTCAACGCATCTCGCCGCGAAAGTGTCACCATCAACCTCCACCGTGTTGTTTCATCCATGTATATCTTACCACAAAATCGCCTACTTTGTGCAATTTTTCACGAAGTTTTAATCACCCCAAGCACACCCCATGTAGCGCCATTTTCCTACTCTCAGCCTTCGCCAACAGCCTTGCCCCCCTTCTCAAATCGGACTACAATACCCCCATGGCCAACACCATTCTCGTCGTCGAAGATGTACCTGCTGTGCGGGAACTCCTGGAAATCACCTTGAAATTCAAGGGATACCAGGTCGAAAGCGCGGGCGATGGCGAAGAAGCCCTCCGCAAAATCGCGGCCCAACGCCCCGACTTGGTCATTACCGACATCCTGATGCCGCGCTTAGACGGGTTCTCTCTGGCCCAGCGCCTGCGCCGTGATCCCGAAACCCGCCGCCTGCCCATCGTCTTCGTTTCAGCCACCTACGTGGCCCCCGAAGACAAAGAATTTGCCCTCAGCCTGGGCGCGGTGCGCTTCCTGGAAAAGCCCATTGACACCGAAGAATTCCTGCTTACCGTGGCAGAAGTGCTCCAGGAAGGCATCTCCCCCGAAACGCCGCCGCTGGACGACGCGACCTTTTACCGCGGCTATTTGGAGCGCCTGGAAACCAAACTGCGCTACAAATCCGCACAAATTGCCCGTCTGGAACGGCTGATCCCCTCCATGCCCGAGGAACAGCGTCCGGCCTTTGCCTCCATGCTGGCCGAAGCACGGCGCGAACGCCAAACCATTCGGCAGGAACTGGAAGCCATCCGCCAGCGGCTTGAGGACTTCCCCCCAGGAAACTAAACCATGCAACCAACCCTTCACGACCTGGAAATCATCGCCCGCCAGGCCGGTGTGATTTTGCGCGCCGGCTATGGGCAGCACCATACCATCACCAGCAAAAGCCACGCCATTGATCTGGTCACCGAAACCGACCGGCAATCTGAGGCTTTTTTGCTGGAAAGCATCCGCAATCGCTGGCCTGAGCACAGCATTTTGGCCGAAGAAAGCGGCGCGCACCGCGGGGATGGCAGCCTGTGGTACATTGACCCCCTGGACGGCACGGTCAACTTCGCTCACGGGGTGCCTATCTTCTCCGTGTCCATTGCCTATGCGGAAGACGGCATGGTGCGGCTGGGGGTGGTGTATGACCCCATGCGCGACGAATGCTTCTCGGCCGAACGCGGCCGAGGGGCGTTCCTCAACGGCCAACCTTTGCGGGTTTCCCAAACCGACGCCCTGGGCCGTGCCCTGCTGGTGACCGGCTTCCCCTATGACACGTGGGAAAACCCCGACAACAACCTCGACAACTTCGCGCGCTTCGCGGTGCGCAGTCAGGGCGTGCGGCGGCTGGGGTCTGCCGCGCTGGACCTGTGCTACGTGGCCGCAGGCCGCTTCGACGGCTATTGGGAAATCCGCCTCAAACCGTGGGATGTGGCCGCAGGCGGGTTGATTGCCTCAGAGGCTGGCGCGTTGGTCACCAACCTGCAAGGCGGCAAAGATTACCTTTCACCACCGCAATCCATCGTGGCCGCCAACCCGACTTTGCACGCCCAAATGCTGACCGTTTTACATCAAAACGGCTAACTTCTCTGCTTCGGAGTAAACATGCAACAAAAGAAATTCATCGCGGTGGCCGGCAATATCGGCGTGGGAAAATCCACCCTGGTGCAACTGCTCAGCGAACGCCTGGGGTGGGAACCTTTCTACGAACCGGTGGCCGAAAACCCTTACCTGGCCGATTTTTATCAAGATATGCGCGCCTGGGCCTTTCATTCCCAGGTGTTTTTCCTTTCGCATCGTCTGCGCATTCACCATCGGCTGATGCAGCACCCCACTTCGGTGGTGCAGGACCGCAGTGTGTATGAAGACGCAGAAGTCTTTGCCCGCAACCTCTATTTGCAGGGCCACATGAGCGCCCGCGATTGGGAAACCTATTGGGGGCTCTACGAAGCCCTGGTGACGTTCCTGCCGCCCCCTGATTTGGTGGTGTATCTGCGGGCCTCGGTGGACACCCTGCAAGCGCGCATTGCCCGCCGTGGGCGGGAATACGAGCGCGACATCTCCCCCGAATATCTTGCCCAACTCAACGAGTTGTACGAAGCCTGGCTCCAGCGCTTCACCCTCTGCCCGGTGCTTACCGTGCCTGCCGACGACTTGGACTACGTTGCGCATCCCCGCCATCTGGATCTCATCGTGGGCAAAATTCAAGAAAAACTCGCCGGCAAGGAAGAGGTGGTATGGGGCGAAGAAGTCGGGCACGGGGAATAACGGTTTGAGCATCAGCACATTGGGATTGACAATATCCAACGAAAAAAGGCTGGCAGGTTGCCCTGCCAGCCTTTGATTTTTCGGGAGCGTGCTCTTACGCTTCCTCTTCGTCTTCCACAACCTCGGCTTCGGCCACTGCGGTGAACACCAGCCCGTCGGGGCCACGGTCCACCCGGATGGTGTCGCCTTCCTTGAATTCGCCGGCCAAAATCTTGATGGCCAACGGGTCTTGCAGTTCGCGCTGGATTGCGCGCTTGAGGGGACGAGCACCAAAGTCCGGGTCGTAGCCCACCTCGGCCAGGTATTCCTTGGCCGCGTCGGTCACTTCCAGTTTGAGGCCCTTGTCCTCCAGCAACTGCGCAAGCCGCCGCAGTTGGATGTCCACGATCTTCACCAGGTCTTCCTTCTTCAGCGGATGGAAGACGATGATATCGTCAATGCGGTTGAGGAATTCGGGGCGGAAGTGCCGTTGCAAGATGCGGTTGATTTCATCCCGCGAGACGTCCGTGCGGCCTTCCAACCACAGTTCGCTGCCCAGGTTGCTGGTCATGATGATGATGGTGTTGCGGAAGTCCACGGTGCGGCCTTTGCCGTCGGTCAGGCGGCCGTCGTCCAACAATTGGAGCAGGACGTTGAAGACTTCCCGATGGGCCTTTTCGATTTCGTCGAACAGCACCACGCTGTAAGGCCGCCGACGCACGGCTTCCGTCAATTGGCCGCCTTCCTCATGCCCCACATACCCAGGGGGCGCACCGATGAGCCGCGATACCGTATGCTTTTCCTGATATTCGCTCATGTCAATGCGGATCATCGCGTGCTCATCGTCGAAGAGGAATTCAGCCAACGCGCGGGCCAACTCGGTTTTACCCACGCCCGTGGGCCCCAGGAAGATGAAGGAGCCGATGGGGCGGTTGGGGTCTTGCAAGCCGGCACGCGCCCGGCGCACCGCGTTGGCCACTGCCTTGATGGCGTGGTCCTGACCCACCACCCGCTGGTGCAAGCGTTCTTCCATGTGCAGGAGTTTTTCGCGCTCGCTTTCCAGCAGGCGGGAAACCGGAATACCGGTCCAGCTGGAGACCACTTTGGCGATCTCTTCCGCGTCCACTTCCTCTTTGAGCAAGGCGCCTTCTTTTTGCAGTTCTCGGAGTTTTGCTTCCTGCGCCTTGAGTTTTTCTTCCAGTTCGCGCAGCACGCCGTAGCGCAAGCGAGCGACCTTTTCCAGATCGGCCTGGCGCTCTGCACGCTCAATTTCCATGCGGGTTTGCTCGATTTGCTCTTTGATGGCATGGAGTTCTTCAATGGCCTGCTTTTCAGCCTGCCAGCGAGCACGCAGGGCCTGAGCCTTTTCCTGCAGTTCGGCCAATTCTTTTTCAATGGCCTTGAGCCGCTCTTTAGAGGCGCGATCCTTTTCCTTCTTCAGCGCCTCACGTTCAATTTCCAGCTGCAAAATCTGGCGTTCGACTTCGTCGAGCACCTGCGGCTTGGAGTCAATTTCGGTGCGCAGGCGGGCTGCGGCTTCGTCAATCAGGTCAATGGCCTTGTCAGGCAGGAAGCGGTCGGTAATGTAGCGATGGCTGAGGGTCGCGGCCGCGATCACCGCGGAGTCGGTGATGCGCACGCCGTGATAGACCTCATAGCGCTCTTTCAGACCGCGCAAGATGCTGATGGTTTCTTCCACCGTGGGCTCTTCCACCAGCACGGGCTGGAAGCGGCGCTCCAGCGCGGGGTCTTTTTCAATGTACTTGCGGTATTCGTCCAACGTGGTCGCGCCAATCATGCGCAGTTCGCCACGCGCGAGCATGGGTTTGAGCATGTTGCCCGCGTCCATCGCGCCTTCGGCTTTGCCCGCGCCCACCACGGTGTGCATTTCGTCAATGAAGAGGATGATCTCGCCGTTGGAATCCACGATCTCTTTCAACACGGCCTTGAGCCGCTCTTCAAACTCGCCGCGGTATTTCGCACCCGCGATGAGGGAGCCCATGTCCAACTGAATGAGCCGCTTGTGCTTCAACCCTTCGGGCACGTCGCCGTTCACAATACGCTGAGCCAAACCTTCAACAATGGCGGTCTTACCCACACCAGGCTCACCAACCAACGCGGGGTTGTTCTTGGTGCGGCGGGAAAGGATCTGGATCACACGGCGGATTTCTTCGTCGCGGCCAATGACCGGATCCAGTTTGCCCTGGCGGGCCAACGCGGTCAGGTCGCGGCCGTATTTTTCCAACGCTTGATAGGTGGATTCCGGATTTTCGGAAGTCACCCGCTGGGTGCCGCGGATTTCCACCAGCGCCTTGAGGATGGCGTCTTTGGTGATGCCATAGCGCGCCAGGCGCTGGCCTTCCACGCTTTCGGTCAAACCCAGCAAAAGGTGCTCGGTGGAGACGTAGTCATCCTGCATCCCACGGGCATAGCGCTCCGCGGCTTCCAGCACTGCCGCGGTGGGCTGCGCCAAGCCCACTTCCGTGGTCGCGCCGTACACTTTCGGGCGGCGCTCCAAATCGTTGCGAACGTCGTTCCGCAATGCTTCAACACTACCGGCAATCTTGGTCACAATGGCCGGCACCACGCCCTCTTCCTGCTGCAAAAGCGCCAACAGCAGGTGGGCGGGCTCAATGGTCTGATGGTGATATTCCTGCGCCAAGCGTTGCGCAGCAAAAATAGCCTCACGCGATTTTTGCGTGTATTTCTCCAGGTTCATGATTCACTCTCCTTACGGTAAGATGCGCGGAAGGCCCCTCCTTCCCCCTTCCGCGTCGAATAAGCCTTGAAAACCACTTTTACTTTAGCCTACAATTATTAGAGGGGTATAAGAGGAAAATAGGTTTTGTGTAAGAGGGCACAACAGGGGTGTTACAATAGCCGCAAACCAGGCCCAGCGCCCTGCCCGTTTGCAATTGGGGTTACAATATCGCCATGACAGCGCCCGAAGATTACGCCGCACGCCGCTATCTTTCGGTTGGGGAAGCCGCCCGTGTGTTGGGCATCACGGTAGCGGAACTGCACGCGTTGGCCCGCAACAGTGAGGTGCCGGCTTATCGCGCGGCCAGCGGACAATACCGCTTTGAACGGCAAGCCCTGGAACGCCTGGTGCAGGAAGGGCGCTTTCCGGGCAGTGCCGCGGCTGAAAGCAATCCGCCCCGCCATTGGGATCTGGAAACCCACGGCACCCGCCAACGCATTTTCGTTGCCGATGCCCGCGACATGCACCACCTGGACGACAATAGCGTCCACCTCATGGTCACTTCCCCGCCCTACTTCGACGCCAAAATGTACACCCCCACCCCCCTGGATGGCGATTTAGGCGACATCCACGATCTGGAAACCTGGCTTCAGGAAATCGGCAAAGTGTGGGCCGAAGTCTATCGGGTGCTCCAGCCTGGCCGGAAAGCCTTTATCAACATCATGAACCTGCCAGTGCGCCAAAACGGCACTTTCCGCAGTCTCAACCTGGTGGGCAAAACCATTGACCTCTGCGAAGGGCTGGGTTTCGTTTTCAAACGGGAAATCATCTGGCACAAGACCAATTCCGTGCGCGCCCACTTTGGCACTTACCCCTACCCCGGCAGCATTCTGCTCAACTTCGCGCACGAATTCATTTTGGAATTTGAAAAGCCCGCGCCAAAACACTACCGCAAATACGCACACCTCACGCCTGAGCAAAGGGAAGCCTCGAAACTGGACAAAGCCTTTTGGCTGGCCATCAAAAAGAGCGATGTTTGGACCCTCAAGCCTGAAGAAAGCGGTGGACGCCGCAGCCACGTGGCACCTTTCCCCTACGAACTGCCCGAGCGGCTGATTCGGGCATATAGTTTCGTGGGCGAAACCGTGCTCGACCCCTTTGCAGGAAGCGGCACGACCTTGCTCGCGGCCAGGGATCTGGGGCGGCACGGCGTGGGCTATGAGATTGTGCCCGAAATTGCCCAGCAGGCCGCGCAACGCCTGGTGGAAACACCGCCGCGATCTTCAGCAATGCCCTGAACGCCACCCGCCGCGCACCCGCACGCACTTTGCCATCATTCGGTGCCCATCGGTGTCATCGGTGGATTTTCACCCCCCAGCATTGGAGCAAACCATGCCCTCGTCTCCCCTTCTCACACCGCCTGTTGCCGTTATCATTGGCGCGTCGTCGGGCATTGGCGCCGCGCTGGCGCGCGAATTAGCCCAAGAAGGCTACCGTCTGGCCCTGCTCGCCCGCCGCGGCGACGCGCTCCAGGCCCTGGCCGCGGAACTCACCGCGGGTCGGCCAGATGCAGAAGAAGCCGTGCGCATTTACCCCCACGACGTCACCGACTACGAACACATCCCCACGCTTTTCCAGCGCATCCTGGCCGAAATGGGGCGCATGGATGTGGTGGTGTACGCCGCGGGGGTGCTGTTGCCCGTGGCCGAAGACGAATACACCTTTGAAAAAGACCGCGCCATGCTGGAAGTCAACCTCATGGGCGCGGTGGCCTGGCTGGGTCAGGCCGCGGCCTACTTCCAAACCCAAGGGGAAGGCCACATCGTGGGCATCTCATCCGTAGCCGGCGACCGCGGGCGGGTCAAAAACCCAGCCTACCAGGCCAGCAAAGCCGGTCTCACCAACTACCTGGAAAGCCTCCGCAACCGCCTCACCCGCCGCGGCGTGCATGTCCTCACGGTCAAGCCCGGCTTTGTGGACACCCCCATGCTCCAATCGGCAGGCGGCGGCGCGTTTTGGGTCATCTCGCCCGAACAAGCCGCAGCCGACATTGCCAAAGCCATCCGCAAACGCAAACAGGTCATCTACACCCCAGCCCGCTGGCGCTGGGTCATGCTGACCATTCAGCACATTCCCTCGTTCTTATTCCGCCGTCTTTCCTTCTAACCAATCGCAATCCCCCCTGACCTTTTGCCATGATTCCCATCAAACTCACCCTCTCCGGCTTCCTTTCCTATCGTGACCCCGTCACCATTGACTTCACCCCCATCACCCT
>JAADCW010000173.1 GCA_013154225.1 Chloroflexota bacterium | reverse complement strand
CGCCCCCGCATTGCTCTACGGGGGCGTTTTGGCTTCCAAACCCTTGCGCTCAATCGGTAAACACGGGCAAATGCCCAAGGGCAATGATTTTGCGCCACTTTGCGCGGTCGCCTTCGGTGAAAATGGCCACCTCGGCCACCACTTCCGCACCGGCCTTTTCCATCAGCAACCGCATCCCCTGAAGGGTCGAGCCGGTGCTAATAACATCATCCACCAAAACCACTTTCTTGCCCTCCAGCAGTGCTCGATCTTTCTCATCCAAATAGAGCACCTGGGGCTTGCCCGTGGTGATGGAAAGGGTCTCGGCAGACAAAGCATCGCCCATGTAAGGCTTGTAAGTCTTCCGCAGAACCACGTAAGGCTTCTTCGTCCGCACGGCCAGGGCATAGACCAAAGGAATACTCTTAGCCTCTGCCGTGACCAGGACATCGAAATCCACGTCGGCCAACTTCTGAGCCAGCGCGTCAGCCGCGGCCTCGGTCAATTCCACATCCCCTAAAATGTTGAGCACTGCAATGCGCACCCCCGGCGCAACCTCAAACAGCGGCAACGCCCGTTTTACGCCTGCAACTTCCACAGGATAGAATTCCCGTGCCTCGCCCATGCCATCATCCTCCTTGGTGTGCAAAATAGGGACAGGGACATGCCGCCATCCATTATATCCAAGATTCCCTTTTAGGCCAGCGGTTTGTCAACGCAAAATTGCCACAGCGCCATAGCCAACCACTGAAGTGTAATCGCCGGTGACATCGCCCGAAGTTGCGTAATGCAAAACCACGCCCCGCCGCGCGCCCAGGGCCTTTGAAGCCCATAACACCGCAGCCACAGGGCCAGCACCGCAGGCAAAGCCGGTGCCTTCCCGCTCCGCGCGCAACACGCCCTCGGGGTCCAGCGCGGCAATCCGCCGCAGCATGTGCTCATCCAACTGCCTTGCCACATTGGCCGGATAATAATGCGAAAGATCTGTACTGGCCACCAATAAAGCCGATTGCCCAGCCAAAATTTCGGCCAGGGTTTCGCCCAGCGCCTGACACACGCTCGGGCGATAATCACGCAGCATCAAAGGAAGCAGGCGGAACGGCTTGGATAGCGCCCGTTGCAGAAAAGGCAGTTCGATTTCCAGCGCATGCTCTGGGTCGTTCAACACCGCGGTAGGCCGCAGGCCGATGCGCGCCTCCAGGCGATCGCCGAGCACAGCCAGCAAATCGTGTGCAACCGGAATTTCACCCAAAGGCGTCGCATAAGCGCTATGGGCTGTGGTCAGCAACGGCTGGCGATAAGGGTAATGCATTGGCGCAACCACGGCCACCACGTCGGGTGCCATGCCCTGCACCGCGGCAAAGGCATAGCCTGCCACCGGCCCAGAATAGCGAATGCCCGCATGAGGCGCCACCACACCCACCACCTCACCGTCCAGCCGCGGCAAACGCGCCGCAGCCTGCGCCAAATAATGATCTACCTCTGCCGCCAATGCTTGCGGCGAGGCCGGATACCACGTTCCTGCAATGGGCGATAAACGAATGTCATCGAATCCCATCTGAGTGCTCATGGCCTTCCTCCCAAAAGGAATTTTGCCATCTTTACCAACGTGGTGCGCTCATTTAAAGGGCGCGCCAAAGCCTCCACTTTCATTGTAGCACGCCCGACAACCCCTAAAAAAAATTCCCCTCCACCTTAAATTTCTGTGGATAACTGCCCATTTCCTGTGGAAAACCCACCAGAATTGTGGAAAACATAATTAGTTAGGCTCCACGCGCGCCCCAGATTCAGGGACCATTTTGACACCAACCCCAAATATGGCGGGCGCGATAACTCTGGGGAAAACGCCGACAAAAATGGGGAAAACTTTTCCCCACGCCATCCCCAGCCCCCGCGAAAAACGCGCTCCGCCTGCTTCCCACATCTGGAACACAGCGACCACGCGCCCCAAAATATACGGGAAAATCGGGCCAATACAACCATCCATCGGCCTTTTTCCATCTTATCCCCAGCCCCTACGGCGACTACGACCTTATCATTATCCCTATGAAGAAAAGAAGGATAAACGTGGATTTTCCCCACCCCCTACGCACAAAAAAGCCCCCGCTTTTGCGGGGGCTGAGCAGGCTTGGTTTTTTACAGCACGCCTTTTTGCTGGAGAAATTCGTCTAAGGCGGCCAGCAGGGTGTCAATGTCCGACATTTGCAGTTCGCCCATGTGGGCAATGCGGAAGGTCTTGCCCTTCAGCGCACCATAGCCGTTGGCAATGCGCATGTCGCGCTTCAACAGGAATTCGTTGATTTCATTGACGTCCAAACCGTGCTCGTTCACGATGGAAGTTACGGTCTTTGACCGGTAACCTTCCGCGGCCAGCAGTTTGAACCCGCGATCCAGCGCCCACGAGCGCACACGCTTGGCCATGGCTTCGTGGCGGGCAAAGCGGTTTTCCAAACCCTCTTTGAGAATGCGATCCAGCTGGTAATCCAGCGCGTAGACCAGGGAAACCGCGGGGGTCGCGGGGGTGGAGTCCTTGAGGCGGTGCTTTTCCAGGCGAATGAAGTCAAAATACCAACCCCGATTGGGAACGTCCTTCGCCCGTTCCATGGCACGATCGCTGACCGCACCCAGGGCCAGGCCAGGGGGCAGGGCCAGGCATTTTTGGGACGACGTGAGCACCATATCCAAACCCCACGCGTCCATTTCCAGCTTGGCGCCGCCCAGGGAAGAAACGGCATCCACGCAGATAAGGGTATCGGGGCTCACTTCGTGGACCACTGCGGCGATGTCTTTGATGGGGTTTTCCAGCCCAACCGAGGTTTCGTTGTGCACCACGGTGATGATTTCATAGTGGTCTTGTTTGAGGGCTTCGGCTACGGCTTCAGGGGTAATGGGTTGGCCCCATTCGGCTTCCAGCCGGGTGACCTTCTTGCCGTTGGTTTCGGCAACCTCAGCCCAGCGTTTGCCAAATGCGCCGTTGACGCAGGCCAACACTTTCTCTTTGGCCAGGTTGCGCACCGCGGCTTCCTGCAGGCCGGTGCCCGAGGAGGCCGTGATGAAAACCCGATATTGCGTGTAAAACAACTTGCGGGCCTTTTGTTCGGCGCGGTGGAAGATGGTTTCAAACTCGGGACTGCGATGCGGCAGGATAGGGCGAGCCTGGGCTTGAAGGACATCTTCAGCCACGTCTACAGGGCCGGGAACGAACATAGGTGACATGGTCAACCTCCTTTCAATGAGGCGTTGCAATGTTATTGCTGCACGATTGTATCACGCTCGGGGGCGGGAATACAGGTTACGGGCACGCCCCTGGGAAAAGGAAGGGAAAGACCGTGCACCAGAGATAATGGGAGTCAATGTACCACAGCCCTAAACCGACCAGAAGGCAGAGGAAGAGGAAGCCCAGCAGCAGGGCGTAAAGCCACCAGCGGCGGTTGGGCGGGCTGGCAGGCGTTTCAGGGATGGGCGGCGGGGCAGGGGCTGGTTGGGCTGCTGCGGGCGGTGGCGGCGCAGGGGAAGCAGGCGAAGGCGCGGGGGCTTCTGCTGGCGGCGGCGCGGGTGCGGCGGGCGCGCTGGGTTGAGGCGCGGGTTTGGCGGCTTCCCGCAAGGTGGGCGCGGAAACGGCGACGGTGGCATCGGGGTCGAAGACCTGCTCGAAGACCAACACCACATGCGGCCCAATGCGGATTTCGTCGCCTGGGCGCAGGGTGTAGGGCGCGACCAGGCGTTTGCCGTTGACGAACGTGCCGTTGGTGGAGCCCAGGTCTTCCAGCACGTAGGCGTCGGCCTGGCGGTTGAGACGGGCATGCCGTCGGGATACTTCGGCTTCCGCTATCACAATGTCGTTTTGCACGTCACGGCCAATGTAAATTTCTGCGGTTTCCAGGGCGTAGGCCGTGCCTACCACACCCCCGGATTTCACAACCAAACGGTATTGCGGTTGCGACATAACGCCTCCTCTCTTACTTGGGCCAGCGTCCCCCGCGGCTGGCTGGCAAGGCTTGGGTTTTCACTTATAACTATAGCACAAAAGCCTTTTAAAAGCACATCCCCCCGGCGTATGCCGAGGGGATGGTGTTTGCAAGGGGGTGAGGCGGTGTGGCTTAGGCTTCGCGGAATTCGCCGTCCACCACTTCGCCTTCGCCGTCGTCGGTCGTGCTACCGGGGGCGGTGCCGCCATCAGCGCCAGGTGCCGCGCCGCCGGCTGCGGCTTGCTGCTGCGCCTGGTACAACTGCTGGCTGAGCGCGTGCCACATTTGCTGGACCTCTTCGGTCAGGCTCTTGATGCGTTCCAGGTCTTCGCCCTTGAGGGCTTCTTTGAGTTCGTCCACTTTGGCCTGGATGCGTTCGCGCTCGTTGCCGGGCAGTTTGTCGCCCAGGTCGCGCATGGCCTTTTCGGTCTGATAGACCAGGGTGTCGGCCGTGTTGCGGGCCTCGACCAGTTCGCGGCGGCGCTTGTCTTCGGCTTCGTGGGCTTTGGCTTCCTGCACCATCCGCTCGATTTCGTCTTTGCTCAGGTTGGTGGAAGCGGTGATGGTGACTTTCTGCTCTTTGCCCGTAGCCTTGTCGCGAGCCGTGACGTTGAGGATGCCGTTGGCGTCAATGTCGAAGGTCACCTCAATTTGCGGCACGCCCCGCGGCGCAGGCGGGATGCCTTCCAGGCGGAAGCGGCCCAGGCTCATGTTGTCCGCGGCCATCGGGCGCTCGCCCTGCAGGACGTGGATGTCCACCGCGGTTTGGTTGTCTTCGGCTGTGGTGAAGACTTCGGTCTTCTTCACCGGGATGGTGGTGTTGCGCGGGATGAGCACGGTCATCACACCACCCAGGGTTTCCACGCCCAGGCTGAGGGGCGTCACGTCCAGCAGGAGGACGTCTTTCACCTCACCAGCGAGCACGCCGCCCTGGATGGCCGCACCAATGGCCACCACTTCGTCGGGGTTGACGCCCTTGTGGGGCTCTTTGCCGGTCAGTTCCCGCACCAGGCGCTGGACCATGGGCATACGGGTCGCACCACCGACCAGCACCACTTCGTTCAGGTCTTCGGGTTTCAGGTTGGCGTCTTTCAGCGCGGCGTAGAAGGGCCCCTTCAGGCGTTCAACCAGGTCTTCGGTGAGTTGCTCGAATTTCGCCCGGGTGATCTTGGTCACCAGGTGCTTCGGGCCGCTGGCGTCAACGGTGATGTAAGGCAGGTTGACCTCGGTTTCCATCACCGTGGAGAGTTCAATCTTGGCCTTTTCCGCGGCTTCGCGCAGGCGCTGAAGCGCATCGCGCTGTTGCCGCAGGTCAATGCCGTGTTCCTTCTGGAATTCGTCGGCCAGGTAGTTCACCAGGCGTTCGTCCCAGTTGTCGCCACCCAGGTGGGTGTCGCCGTTGGTGGCTTTCACCTCAATGACGCCGTCGCCAACTTCCAGGATGGAGACGTCGAAGGTACCGCCACCGAGGTCGAAGACCAGGATGGTTTCGTTGGTCTTCTTGTCCAAGCCGTAGGCCAAAGCGGCCGCGGTCGGCTCGTTGATGATGCGCAGCACTTCCAGGCCCGCGATTTTGCCCGCGTCTTTGGTGGCCTGGCGCTGGCTGTCGTTGAAGTAAGCCGGCACGGTGATCACGGCTTGGGTGACCGGTTCGCCGAGATAGGCTTCGGCGTCGGCCTTGAGTTTGGCCAAAATCATGGCCGAAATTTCTTGGGGCGTATATTCTTTGCCCGTGGCAGGCACGTAAACACGCGCATCGCCAGCAGGGCCTTTCACCACTTTGTAGGAGACCATCTTGCGTTCTTCTTCTACTTCCTCGTAACGCCGCCCCATGAAGCGTTTGATGGAGTAGATGGTGTTTTCGGGGTTGGTAATGGCCTGGCGTTTAGCCAGTTGCCCTACCAGGCGTTCCCCGTTTTTCGTAAAAGCCACCACCGAGGGGCACAAACGGGAACCCTCTGCGGTGGGAATCACCACAGGATTGCCGCCTTCCATCACGGCTACAACGCTGTTGGTCGTCCCCAAGTCGATACCGATAATCTTGCCCATAGAAAACCTCCTTATTTCAGGCCCTCAAGCCTGTTGTCGTCAAACTATTTTGCACTCTTAGCATACCAGGCTTTTACAAGAAGTTTATTAACGCGGCGTAGGAAAAAGATAAGAGGGCCAGGATTGTTGAGATGAGCATTGATTTGAGCTGTGAATTTGGACAAAGCCTTGTCACTCGAAACAGATAGAAAAAATCAGCCCACGCTTTTGCCCGACCATCCGCTAAGAGGCTTTGCAAGAAGTTTGCCGAGTTATGCTAAAATGAGAAAGCAACATGCCACGCTTTATGGTGGGTTTCATAAAAGGAGGTTCATATGAACAAGACATGGAAAGACTATCTCACGTTTCGGCGTATGATCACACCGGTCATCATCCAAATCGTGTTTTGGGTAGGGGTTGCCGCGGTGTTGATTGGCGGCGCGGTGGCCTTTTTTAGCGGTTTGATCACTGGCGTGAGCAACGCGGATGGAGGTGCAATTTTTGCCGCGTTGATCGGTGTGCCGCTTTTGACCGTGTTGGGTTTGGTCGCGGTGCGGGTGTACACCGAGTTGTTGATTGTGTTTTTCCGCATCAACGACAATTTGAAGGATATTCGCGACGCCTTGGTCAAGGACGAGGAAGGCGAAATCCAGGAAGCCGTTGACGGCGAAGAAGATTAGCACAAAGGCAGAAAGCCCCGTCCCGGTTGCCGTGGGCGGGGCTTTTTGTGTCTGTTGCCCTGTTACCTGAAAGTGTTTGTTGAGGAGTGAGGCTTTGCAACCATTACAAGGCAAGCGGGTGGTTTTAGGTGTGACCGGCTCGGTTGCGGCATACAAAGCCGTGGCCGCGGCCTCGCGATTGACCCAGCTGGGCGCCAAGGTCATTACCGTGCTGACGGCTGGCGCGGAGCAGTTTGTTACTCCCCTGACGTTTCAATCGGTCACCGGTCAGCCAGCCTATACGGATGCGGATTTGTGGGGGCAGCGGGGGCATGTGCTCCATGTGGGGCTGGGGCAAGAGGCTGATTTGGTGGTGATTGCACCAGCCACGGCCAACACATTGGCCAAGTTGGCCCACGGCCAGGCCGATAATTTGCTCACCCTGACCGCCCTTAGCACGTCTGCTCCGCTGTTGGTCGCGCCCGCGATGGACGGCGGCATGTTTGCCCACCCTGCGACGCAGGCCAACGTGGCCCTGCTGGAAGCGCGCGGGGTGCAGTTTTTGGGGCCGGAAGAGGGGCGTTTGGCCTCGGGGCTGGTAGGCCGTGGGCGCATGGTGGAGCCCGACGCGCTGGTGGGCATGGCGCGGTATCTGCTCACCCGCGAGGGCCCGTTGCAGGGCCGCCGGGTGTTGGTCACCGCGGGCGGCACGCAAGAGCCCATTGACCCGGTGCGGGTGGTGGCTAACCGCTCGTCGGGCAAGCAGGGTTTTGCCCTGGCCCAGGCCGCGCTGGATTTGGGCGCAGAGGTCACCCTCATCAGCGGCCCTACGGCCTTGCCTACCCCCGCGGGCGCTCAGCGGGTGGATGTGCGCACCGCGGCTGAGATGAAGGACGCGGTGTTCCAGCATTTGCCTGATGCTGAAATACTCCTCATGGCCGCGGCAGTGGCAGATTACCGCCCGGCCGCTCAAGCCCAACACAAAATCAAGAAGGGCAAGGACGCGTGGGCGCTTTCCCTGACCCGCACCGACGATATTTTGGCCGCGGTGGCGGCCCAGCGGGAGGCGTTCCCCAATTTGCAGCTGGTGGTGGGGTTCGCGGCCGAAAGTCAGGACCTGCTGAAAAACGCTCGCGCCAAACTCGCGGCCAAGCGACTGGATTTGATCGTGGCCAACGATATTACCGCGGCCAACGCGGGTTTCGCGGTGGATACTAATCGGGTGACCTTGCTTTATGCCGATGGACTGGTCGAGCCCCTGCCGTTGATGAGCAAAGCTGAGGTGGCGCAGGCCGTGCTGGTGCGGGCGCTGGTGCTTTTGGAAGGCGGCATGTTGGGGCACATTTGCACTGCCTGGGCTTGGGAACAGGCGCAAGCCCAAGGCGTGTATCGGCCGCTGTCGCTGGAGCAGGAAGGCTTCATCCACCTTTCGCGTTTGGATCAAATTCCCGCGGTGCAGGCACGCTTTTTTGCAGGGCGGGAAGATTTGGTGCTGCTCAAGATCCGTTTTTCTGCCATTGCCGACCGCCTCAAGTGGGAGCAGGTGGATGGGGATGTCTATCCTCATTTGTACGGCCCCTTGCCTGTGGATGCCGTGGAGGCGGCGGAACCTTTGCGATAGCAATGGCAACTTCCCAAAAAGCCGCAAGCCCGCCTTTTTTGAGGCGGGCTTGTTTGTTTGTGGGGGAAGGCGGCGCATCAGGCGCGAGGTTGCACAGCCCACGCGTTTGATGCGCTCGGGATGGGGGCTAAGGCTTTGTTGACAGGGACTAAATGAGCCCGGTTTCCTTGCCTACTTTGTAGTAGATTTCCAGCACACGGTCGATTTGGGCATCGGTGTGGGTGGCCATGTACGACGTGCGCAGCAAGGTTTTGTTGGAGGGGACCGCAGGCGGCAGGACGGGGTTGACGAACACGCCTTCCTCGAACAGCCGCTTCCAAACAGTGAAAGTCTTGGTTTGGTCGCCAATGATGATGGGGATGATGGGCGTCTCGCTGGTGCCGGTGTTGAAGCCCATGTCGGTGAGTTCCTTCTTCACGCGGCGGGCAATGGCCCAGAGGCGTTCGCGGCGCTCGGGTTCTTCTTTCATGATTTGGAGCGCGGCGCGTGCCGCGGCCGCGTTGGCCGCGGGAATGCTCGCACTGAAGATCATGGAGCGCCCCATGTGCTGGATGTATTGCACCACGTCCGCTTCGCCAGCGATGAAGCCGCCCAAAGAAGCAAACGATTTGCTGAACGTGCTCATGATGAGATCCACGTCGTCGGTGACGCCAAAATGCGCGGCGGTGCCGTTGCCCTGGGGGCCCAGCACGCCCATCGCGTGCGCGTCGTCCACCATCAGCCGCGCGCCGTATTTGCGGCACACTTTGATGAGGTCAGGCAGAGGCGCGATGTCGCCGTCCATGCTGTACACGCCGTCCACCACCACCAGCCGCCCGCGCTGGGGGTCAAGCCCTTGGAGCACGCGTTCCAAATCGGCAGGGTCGTTGTGGCGGAAGCGCTTGATGCGCCCTTGAGAGAGAATCGCGCCGTCAACGATGCTGGCATGGTCAGCGCGGTCCAAAATCACGAAGTCTTCTCGATTGACAATGGCCTGAATGGTGCCCAGATTGGTCTGGTAGCCGGTGCTGAACACCAACGCGGCTTCCTTGCCCACGAAGTCGGCCAATTCCTCTTCCAGTTGCTTGTGGAGTTTCAGCGTGCCGTTGAGGAAGCGGGAACCCGTGTTGGAGGTGCCATATTTACGAATGGCCTCAATGGCGGCTTCGCGTACCTTGGGGTGGGTGGTCAGCCCCAGGTAGTTGTTGGAACCGCACATGATGAGGCGGTGGCCTTGATAGTCAACCTCGGTGCCTTCGTTTTCATCCAAGGGGATAAAATAGGGATAATAACCAGCGCGGATGGCTTCTTTGACCTCGGTGTAAGCGTAGGCTTTTGCGAAGATGTCTTTGCCTACCCAAGCGTCCATGTTTTCTCCTCCTAGTGATAAAGGCGAAACAGCAGTTTACACCTGTAAACGCTGATTCAATTTTACTCGCTTTTTGGCTATCGCGGGGAATTTTTTAAGAATTTGGATTAAAGCCAAAAGGTTTGACGCCCAAGCCCAATGCTGGTAGCATAAATAACCGCAGTACGCGGAAAAAGAGAAAACCCAAGGGAGGTTATGATGCGCGTTTTACTCACTGGTGCCAATCGGGGGTTGGGCCTGGAATGGGTGCGGCAGTTGGCCGCACGTGGGGAGACGGTTTTTGCAACCTGCCGTCAACCCGAAAAGGCCGAAGCCCTACAGGTTTTACAGCGCCGTTTTCCTGACAATGTCAAGGTGTTCCCGCTGGACGTGCGTTCCCAAGAGAGCATCGCGCAGGCTGTGGACGCGGTCGCAGCGCACACCGACGCGCTCGATGTGCTCATCAACAACGCGGGGATCTTGTTTGAGCATGAGCGCATTACCAATTTGCAGGCCGAGCATCTGGAAGTCTCTTTTCAGGTCAATGCCATTGGCCCGATGATGTTGGCCAAGCAGGCGCTGCCGCTGCTTCAGCGGGGGAAACGGCCGGTGGTGTTCAACATTTCCACCATGCTGGCATCGCTCACCCTCAAGACGTTCAGCGGTTATTACAGTTATTCGGCCAGCAAAGCCGCGCTCAACATGCTCACCCGCACCCTGGCTGCGGAACTGCGCCCCCAGGAGATCATTGTGGTGGCTGTGCATCCGGGCTGGGTGCGTACCGAGATGGGCGGCCCGGGCGCGCCGCTCTCGCCTGAGGTTTCGGTGCAGGGCATGTTGCGCCTGCTGGACAGTTTAACCATGCGGCATTCTGGCCGGTTTTGGACGTGGGAAGGCCAAGAGCACCCGTGGTAGTTGGCGGCCTCGAGGTTTTTCCACGGTGTGAAAACTTGTGGAAAACAAACAGCCCGGATTTTTGTCCGGGCTGTTTTTCTTAGGTTGTTGATGGCGGCGGCATCATTCTTGTGCCGCGGTTTGGGCGCCTTCCCGCCGGGCTTTGAGGTATTCCCACAGCCCGGGCAGGAGCGAAACCGCGATGATGCCCATGATGGCCAGGGTAAAGTTTTCTTTCACAATGGGGATGTTGCCGAAAAAGTAGCCTGCCCCGAGGAAGAGACCGGTCCAGAGCAGGGCGCCGATGACGTTGTAACTCAAGAAGCGAGAATAGGTCATTGCGCCGATGCCCGCGACAAAGGGCACGAACGTGCGCACAATGGGCATGAAGCGCCCTAAGATGACCGCGGAAGCCCCGTGTTTTTCGTAAAATTCATGGGTGCGGTCGAGGTGTTCCTTTTTGAGGTACTTGTATTCCCCAGAAAAGGCCCGCGGCCCAATGAAGTGCCCGACCCAGTAGTTGACGGTATCGCCCAGGATGGCCGCGCTGGCCATGACCACAAAGAGCAGGGCCAGATTGAGATCGCCCAGCGCGGCAAACGTGCCGGCCGCGAAGAGCAGAGAGTCGCCCGGCAGGAAGGGCGTGACCACAAAGCCGGTTTCCAAAAAGATGGTGAAAAAGAGCAGGGCGTAGGTCCAGCCGCCGAACATCTCCAACACAGTGGAGAGGTGTTTGTCCAGATGTAGAAAAATATCAATGATGAAATGGAGCCAGTCCATGGGGTTGTCCTTTCAAAGCGAGATTTGACGCCAGATTATAGCACACTAAGGCGCTTCCTGGCCGTTGATTAAAATTTTGACCTTGAGCAGTTGGTCGGTGGTATCGAGTGCGTTGAGCACGTCCAGCCCTTGGGTGACCTGGCCGAAAATGGTGGCGTGGCCGTCGTAGGCGGGGATGGGCTTGCGGGTGATGAAGAACTGACTGCTGTTGGTGTTGTCGCCCGCGTTGTAGAGGGCGACGCGGCCGGCCTGATCGAATGTGAGGTCAGGGCTGGTTTCCAGGGCAAACGTGTAGCCCGCATTGCCGTAGCCGGTATCCGAAGGGTCGCCTGTGCGCACCCAGGTATCGCTCACTTCAAAAAAAGCATTGCCGTTGTACCAGCCTTGTTGGGCCAAAAAGACGAAACTGTTGACCGCGTTGGGGGCCTGTTTGGGGAACAAGCGGAGGGTGAGGGTGCCGCGGGTGGTGTAGAGCACGGCTTGCACGTCGTCTTCCGCGGTCACCGTGATGGGCGGGCACGCGTGGAATTGGTGGGCTTCCAAAATTTTGAGCCGCACCACGGTATCCAGGTTTTGGAAGTCCAGCGGGCCGGTATAGAGCAGGGTGTTGATGTAGAGCAAAGGCACGCCAGGCAGGCTGTGGTCCACCCCGTTTTGCCAGGCGCGCTGGATTAGGCTTTGAATTTCCTGGCTGTTGAGGTCGTGGGAAAACTGCGTGACATCCAACCCCAGGCGTTTGGCCGCGCCCTGAAGGTAATTTCGGAAAGCCGAGGGGCTCATCTGGATCCAGCGCTGTTGCTCTGCGAAGAGGAGGTCGTGCATTTCCCAAAACTTCCCCTGTTTGCCCGCGGCCTCAGCGGCTTGCGCGGCCAGGGCGGCTTTGTCGTGGATGTTGATGAGGGGATAATGGCGGAATACCAGCACCACATCTTGCGAATGGGCTTTTTGCAGCGCGCGTAAAATGGGGGCCAATTGCGCGCAGGCCTGACATTGGAAGTCGCTGTAAACCACCAGGAACACCGTGCCGTTTTTGGGATCGCCCAAGATGTGATCGTAGGATGTCAGATATTCTTGGGCTTCTCGGGCTGGCGAGACCCCTGCCCGGGATGCAAAGCACGTCATGGTGGGTATAGGGGTGGGGGTAGGCCCGGGCGCGGTGGGCGAAACAGGGCTGGGTTGGGGTGCCGAAGCTGCGGTGGTGGGCGCGACGGGTGTGGCACTGGTGCAGGCCAACAATGCCAGGGCCAGCAATCCCATCAGGGCGGCCAGTTGAACGAGTCGAAAGCGTTTGGATTGGGTCATAAACATTGCATCCATAAGCGGGAAAGACAAGCGAAAAAGGACAGAAATCAAAGCGCGCGATCAAAGCGGCTTTCCAAACGTTTGTTGCCGCGGCGCAAGAGAATTGTACCCCTGTGTTCCAGAAGTGGCAATTTAGAGGGATTTTCACGCGCTTTGTGAAATTCTTCTCTTCCAGGGTGCTATAATTGCAGTGCGCATTTACTTTGCGTTTATATTTCATCCCCTGTTTGGGAGCATGCAACCATGCCTGAAACCATGAAAGCGGTAATCAAGCCAGCCCCTGGCCCAGGGCTGACGATGGCCGAGCGCCCCATTCCCACCATTGGGCCGCATGATGTATTGGTCAAGGTCAAAGCCGCCTCGATTTGTGGCACGGATTTACACATCTACCATTGGGACCCTTGGGCTGCCGACCGCATCCACCCGCCGGTGATCACTGGCCACGAGGTTTGCGGTGAGGTGGTGGACAAAGGGAGCGAAGTGAGTCGGGTGGCCATTGGCGATTTTGTCTCGCTGGAATCCCATGTGATTTGCAACCGTTGCCATTTTTGTCTGACAGGCAACGGTCATTTGTGTGAAAACACCCAACTCATTGGTGTGGACCGCGATGGCGGTTTTGCCGAATACATTGCCATTCCCGCGCAAAATGCCTGGCGCAACCCGCCCGACCTGCCTTTGGAAGTTGCGGTGCTGATGGAGAACTTCGGCAACGCGGTGCATACGGCTTTTGCCGCGGATGTGCGTGCCAAAAAGGTGCTCATCACGGGCTGTGGCCCGGTGGGGCTGATGACCATCGCGGTGGTCAAGGCCATTGGCGCGCGGGCGGTGTTTGCCACCGACATTAGCGACTACCGCCTGGATTTTGCCCGCCGCATGGGCGCGGATTACACCTTCAACGCGCGTTCCCAGCACGTGGAAGAGGCCATTTTGGATCTGACCCGCGGCGAAGGGGTGGATGTGTGGCTGGAAATGTCGGGTGCGGAAAGCGCCATTGACCAAGGCTTCAAGGTGCTCAAGCCCGGCGGCGAAGTGGCGGTGTTGGGTGTGGCTGGCCGCCCCATCCACTTGGACTGGGATCATCACATCGTGTTCAAAGGCGCCACGGTCAAAGGCATCACGGGCCGCCGCCTGTGGGAAACCTGGTATCAGGCCCGCGGGTTGGTGTTTTCGGGCGCGGTGGATTTGAGCCAGATGGTGACCCACCGTTACCGCCTGGAAGACTTTGAGCAGGCCTTTGCCACCATGGCGTCGGGTGAATCGGGCAAGGTGATGTTATTGCCATGAGGCGTTTTTGGGTGTGGCTGGTTTTGCTGGGCATAGGGTTGGCCTTGGGCGGGTGCTGGCAGGCGCCAGCAGAGGAACCCCGTATCACGGTTTGGCCTTCGCCTTCGCCCGTGGCCAGCCTCACCCCTTCCCCCGTGGTGACCTGGTTTCCCCCCACCAGCACCCCGACCCCACTGCCGCCCACGCCCATCCCAACCCCCACGCCCGACCTGAAGATGGGTTTGGGGCGGTTGATATTGGCCTTCCCTTTTGCTGACCCCGCGCTGTGGCGTAGCCCTACCCCCTACGCGGGGCATTACGGCCTTTCAGATGGCGTGCTGACGGTCACGGTCACCGCGCCGCGCGGCGCGATGGTAGTGTTGCATCGTGAAGCGCGCGCCTATGACTTCTATCTGGAAGTGGAGGCCGAGCCCCAGATCTGCCGCGGGGAAGACGCGTATGGCGTGGTGTTTCGGAGCGCGTCAGGCGGGGCGCGTTATTACCGTTTTGGCCTCAATTGCCAGGGGGAAGCATTTTTGGACGTGGTGCAAGGCTCACTGCCGATTCCCCAAGAAGGGCCCGTGTTGGCAGGCGTGCCCGCAGGCGCGCCCATTCGCACCCGTTTGAGCGTGCGGGCCCAGGGCAAAACCATGACCTTCGCGGTCAACGGCCAGGTGCTGTTCACCGCGCAGGACGACTTCCCGGCCTACGGCAGCACGGGCTTCGGCGTGTTTGCCCGCGCCGCCGGCGATGAAGGCATGAGCGTGGTCTTTCGAGATTTGGTGGTGTATGCTTTGAGCGGAGGGGAGTGAG
>JAADCW010000099.1 GCA_013154225.1 Chloroflexota bacterium | reverse complement strand
AGGTCAACGGCAAAGTGCGCGACCGCATCGTGGTGCCCATTGGCATTAGCAACGAAGAAGCCCAAGCCCTGGCTCTGGCCAGCGAGGCTGTGCAACGGCACCTGAAAGGCAAAACCCCGCGCAAAGTGATTGTGGTGCCCAACAAACTGGTTAACATCGTGGTGTAGCCTACCGCTCACCTTCTCAAAAACACAACCGCCCTGGCTCAAGTCAGGGCGGTTTTTGCTATCCGAGCATCACACGCGCCACACCCTCACATTGCGCTGCCACGCAAAATGTGCTTTGTTTTTTGAACGGGAAGGCGCTCAGCAAAGGCTATGCGGCTGTGCGGCTCCAGTGCACGCTGAGGAGCCCAAACAGCACGCAAGCCAGGTTGATAAAGCCATTGATCAAGCCATCGGCCAACGACTTGGTATAAATGCCGTTCTGGAAGTTGAAACTGAAATCCAACAGCCCCAGAAAAACCAATGCCCCACCTGCGGCCGCGGTCCAGATACGGGCGTCTTTGCCGCCGTGCAAATTTGCCCGCGCCGCACGCACCAAAAGCGGCGTCAGCCACACCAAATCCGGCAAGGGGAAGGACGTCTCAAAGGCCAAATAGACCGGGCTGTTGTTGGGATCGTGCAGTGTGACCGCGAAGAAAAACGCCCACCACAGCACAATGCCCAGAGCAAACACGGTCTGGATGCGTCCCATGGTTTTTGCTGTCATGTCTTCCTCCAGAAACGTGGAATCAACATCGGCACTTCCTGCCGATAGCGCGCGTAAGCCTCGCCATATTCGGCCAGGAGTTTGCGTTCCTCCCAATGTGCACCAAGCACAATGTAAAGGGTCAAAGCCGCATAAAACAAGGCGCTGTTGAGCGTCATCACCGGCATCGCCCAAATAAAGAGCAAACTGCCGCTATACATCGGATGGCGCACCCAACGATAAGCCCCTCGAATAACCAAAGCCTCAGCCGTGGCTTCTGGCTCAGGCTTCAACCCTAAAAAAGCCCATAAATCCGTTCGGAAAGTGGCATCAGCCGCCAACAACAGTCCGCCAATCTGTAAAGCCGTCGTGACATAAACCCACGGCGGGCGCACCACATAAAGCACCCGATCGGGCAGCGCCGCGGGCACTGCCAGCAGGGGAAACAACAACACCGTGAAAAGCAAATTGTAGCCAAGACGATACCAACGGTCTCCAAACCTCCCCAATTTCTGCCGCGCCCAGGCTTTAGCCGTCGGCGTCGCCAAAGCCGAATGGAGCGCGCCATACAACCCCACAGCCAAAAAGATCCAAAGGGCATTCTTCCACACAGCCCATTGTACCATTGGAAGCCTCCACGCAGGCTGAGAAAGGCAAACGCCCCGCCCAAACTTGCCGGGCGGGGCGCGCTGAGGTTCAAGGCGCTCTACTCAAAAATCCATTTATCCACGTCGCGGGTCCATGAGACCAACTCTTCGGGCTTGAACCACAAGGCCACCTCTTTTTCTCCATTCTCGGGGGAATCCGAGGCGTGGGTCAGATTGCGGCCTACTTCCAGGCCAAAATCGTGGCGGATGGTGCCCGGCGCGGCTTCGGTGGGGCGGGTTGCGCCCATGGTCTGGCGCACAGCGGCCACCGCGTTGGGGCCTTCCCACACCATGGCCATCACCGGCGCGGAAGTAATGTATTCGATAAGACCATCGTAAAACGGCTTGCCTTTATGCACCGCGTAGTGGGTTTCCGCCAATTCGCGGCTCACCTGCATAAATTTGGCAGCGACCAAGCGCAGGCCGCGACGTTCCAGGCGCGAAATCACCTCGCCAATCAGCCCACGCTGAACACCATCAGGTTTAACCAAAACAAGGGTGCGTTCCACCGGCAACCTCCTCTGTTGGAATGTTGCGCTAATTGTACCATTGCCCCGCCTCAGCAGGCGAGGTCAGGGCACGCACGGCTTCTGCGTCTGCACCCACATCGCCTGGCCGTTGGTGGTCAGAGCAATCCAGCCGCAACGATCGGTGCGCAAGAGCGGGTAATCCTGCAGGGCTTGAAGCAAATCCAGATCTGGGCGTCCTGCCGGGTCTGCGGCCTGCACGCTGAGGAGCAGCACTTGCGGCGACAAAGATGCCACCCACGCCGGCGGATTGAGGGGCGCGTATCCGCCTTCGGCCAACAGCAAAGCATTCACGGGCGCCAGGGAAGCGGTTTCCTGCTGCAACTGCGTTAGGGCATCAAAATCCATGCCCATGGGCAGGAGCATACGAAAATGCTGCCAGGTCAGCAGGAACACGCCTCCGCGCGGGGACACGGCCAAGACGTCCAAACGCGCGCCTGCGCCCAAATCCAGGCTTTGCCCTGGCTGGGCATCCACCACAGGAATGCCCGCATCCTCCAGCCGACTGCGCAACACACGGCCAGCCGAAGAGACCGACGCCCGTCCAGCCCACAGCACTTGCCCAGGCGGATAGGCCGCCAGCACCGACAGCAACCCCTGGGCGGCTTCCTGCCGCGGAGAACCAACCACCCACCAATCCAACCCCACACCTGCAGGCAAAAAGCGCCCCAGATCCTCGGCCAGCAACGTGCCCCGACTGCCGCCGCCCACCAACACTGCCCTCCCAGTCGGGGAACGCACCAACACAGCCTCGCCGTTGCCCACGTCCAGCACCACAGCGCGCAAATAGCCATCGGGCTTTGCCAAGGCAGCGCGCCAGGTCAAGGTTGCCACCACAGCAAGCACCGGCAATGCCCAGACGCGCCGTCTTCGGGGCAATCGCGCCACCAACGCGTCCCGCCGCTTCCACAGCGCCAGCGCGGCCCACAGTGCGGCGTAATAAGCCACCACGCCACCCAAACCAAAATTAGCCACCGCCCACGTGGTCACTGGCCAGCGGGCAAAAGCCTCAACCACGCGAATGGTGTACGCGGCCAGAGGCCACACCAGCCAGGCCAAAGGCTTGCCCAAGGGGAACCACACCAATGCCAACAGCACAGCCACGCCCCCGCCAATCATCAACGGCGCTTGCACCGGCAAAATGGCCGGATTGGCCAAAAACGCCACCAAAGAAATCTGATGAAAATGATAGGCGCTGATGGGCAAAGTGGCGATTTGGGCGGCCAGGGTGAAGAGGAAAAACTCGCCCAAAGGCGCGGCCAGACGCCGGGCTTG
>JAADCW010000055.1 GCA_013154225.1 Chloroflexota bacterium | reverse complement strand
GATACACCTCCTTCTACCGTATTCGGCTGGGCGACTATCGCCTTGGCCTGGAAATTGAGGGCGATACAGTTGTGTTTGTGCGTTTTTTGCACCGCCGCGATATTTATCGGTATTTTCCGTAATGTTGCAATGAGCTTTCTTGCCGGACTCGCGCCGCATTTGCGTGCGCATCCAGCCCTTCCGCGTCCGCAATGATGGCCGCGGTATCGGCCAAAGCCGACGCGGTGGCCGGATCCAGTGCAACCAGGCTGACGATTTTCACAAAATCCCAGACATTCAAGGGGGAAGCAAAGCGTGCAGAACCACCGGTGGGCATCACGTGGCTGGGGCCAGCAACGTAATCACCCAATACCTCATAAGAATGCTCGCCCAGGAAAATCCCGCCCGCGTTGACCACGCGCTCGGCCAAACGCCACGGGTCGCGCACCGAAAGCGCAAGATGCTCCGGGGCATAAGCATTGGCCAAATCCACGGCTTCCTCAAGATCGCGAGTAAGCACAATGCCCCCGCGGTGTTCCAACGAAGCCGCGATGACCTCTGAGCGGCTGCGAGCCTGGGCCTGGCGGGCAACCTCAGCCTGCACCGCCTCAGCCAGCGAGCGGGAAGGCGTGAGCAAAATCGCGGAAGCCAGGAAATCGTGTTCAGCCTGGGCCAACAGGTCCGCGGCCACCCACGCGGGGTTGGCGCTTTCATCCGCGATGACCACGGTTTCCGTCGGGCCAGCCAGGCCGTCAATACCCACCACGCCAAACACCCGCCGCTTGGCCAGGGTAACAAACAAATTGCCGGGGCCGAAGATCTTATCCACCGCGGGGATGCTTTCTGTGCCATAAGCCAGGGCCGCGATGGCCTGCGCGCCGCCCAAGGTGTACACCGCGTCTACGTCAGCCAAGGCACACGCGGCCAAAATCGCGGGGTTCACATACCCAAACTCGGGGGAATTTTCCCGATGGGGCGGCGTCACCACCACCACCGAGGGCACACCAGCCACCCGCGCGGGGATAGCCGACATGAGCACCGTGGAAGGCAGGGGGGCGGTGCCCCCAGGCACGTACAGCCCCACCCGAGGGATGGGGCGGATGAGTTGTCCTACCGTGCCGCCCATATCCTGGGTGAGCCACGACGTCAGGGGCTGGTGCTGATGAAACGCGCGGATGCGCTCGGCCGCGGCTTCCAATGCTTCCCGCACCTCTGGGGAAAGGGTTTCCAAAGCCTGGATCCACCGCTCTCGAGGAACAGCAAACTGCGCCAGGTCCAGCCCGTCCAAGGTGGAAGTCCATGCCCGCAGGGCATCATCGCCTCGGCTGCGGACATCGCGCAAAATGCGCGCAACAGCCTCTTCCGCGCTCAGCGGTTCGCCAAAGATTTTGGCAATCCCTTGCTGCACTCGCTCGCTGACGGGGAATTCATCGGGCGGCGTGCGGCGCAAAATGGTGCGCTGGGCGGTGGTGGGGTCGTAAATGCGTAGCATGGGGGACACTCCTTTGACTCAAATTGCAAATTGCGAATGGCGAATTGCGAAGCGTTTTCCGCGATTCGCCATTCCTCATTCCTGATTTTGCAGTGCCTCTAACATCGCCTTATACCGCGGCGGTTCTTCTTCAAAGATGTAAGTCACCGGCGTGACGATGATGCCACTACCGCCAATGGCTCGCAGGTCAGCGATCGCGTCGGGCAGTTGATCGCGGCGTACCACAATGGTGACCGCATACCACGGGCCGCCATCGCGCACATACACCGGGCTGATGGTAGGGCCTTGCAAGCCGCCAATGGTGGGACGGCTGAAGATGCGTTCCACAATGGCTTCGGGGCTCTCGCCGCGCATGTTGGCAATAACCAACAGGTTTTCCTGCGCGCGCAGGTGGGCCTCGATATACTCCAACAGCCGCCGAGCAACGGACAACACTTCCGGACGGGTTTGTAGGGCTTCCCGATTGGCAATGAGCACAGCCTGGGAAGGCTGAATTGCACCATCGGAAAGAGGCCGCAGGCGGTTGTCGCGCAGGGTTTGACCACTGGAAACCAAATCGCTGATCATGTCGGCATAGCCAATGGCCGGCGCGGTTTCCAGGGTGCCTTCAGCCCAGATCAGGCGGTGAGGGATCTCATGGCGTTTCAGGAAAGACGCGGTAAGGTTGGGGAACTTGGTCGCCACCCGAAGAGGCCGTCCCAAGGTTTGGGCATAAGCCCGCAAATCATCCAGATTTTGGACCGGCCAGTCTTCAGGTACGGCCAGCGTCAGCGTGCTGTGGCCAAAGCCAAGTGCATCGTGGAGCACCAGCACCTGACCATTTTCCCCGCGCTTCTCGGCTACTAAATCCATACCGGTGATGCCAAAATCCACGCTCCCATCGCGCACGCTGACGACAATATCGCCCGCGCGCTGAAAGAGCACGGTCAGGTTAGGCAAAGAGGGAATGGTCGCATTGTATTGGCGAGGATTAGGCTTGTTTACCCGCAAGCCAGCCTCAGCCAGGAAGTCAAGCGCGGCCTGCCCCAAACGGCCTTTGGAAGGAAGGGAGAGACGAATATCGGTTCGTTGCATGGGAAAAAGCACCTCAATGAAGGATTAGGCAAAAAGCAACGCCCCCGGCGAATGTACCGGGGGCGGGAAAACACCAATCTAAAAAGACCAATGCGTGCGTTACCCACCACCCGGCTCGGGGGCAGTCATACCAGTACCATGATGGTGGGTCATCGTGCGCATGGTCAGCATGGCGCAATTATAGCACAGACCAGGGCATATGCGCGTAAAAATTGGATAAAGTCGTTGATGTAAAATAAAAACCGTGCAAGTGCTCTGGCAGTTCTTTCAACAGCACCAGCGCTAACCGCCCCCTACGCAATAAACAAACACCAATACAAAGCCACACCCAAGAAGAAAGCGGCATAACTCAACAGGTGAAACCGCAAGGTAAAGCGTGCAACCTGGCCTTGGGTTTCCCGGAGATAGCCACGGTAGGCAATCAAATTGGCCAACGAGCCCACCAAACTACCAAAACCGCCCACGCTCACGCCCCACAAAAGCGCAGGCCATTGATGCGTAAAATCGGCCAGCAACAACGCCGCGGGCACGTTGCTAATCACCTGACTCAGCCCAGCAGAAAGCAAGAAGACATGCTGAGGATGCGCCAAAGCAGT
>JAADCW010000136.1 GCA_013154225.1 Chloroflexota bacterium | reverse complement strand
GCCGCAGGCGCAAATCCGTGCGGGCGTAGTGGGCGGGGCCAACCTCGGCCAAGAGGTCATCCACCAGCGCGGAAAGCGGCTCTTGATAATAAGCCAGCATTTCCAAAATCAACAAGCCCATCAAAATGCCATCACCTTCGGGAATGTGGCCCAGGAAGGCAATCCCGCCCGATTCCTCACCACCAATAAGCACAGGCTCGCGCAGCATGTAATCGGCAATATGATTGAAGCCCACGGGGGTTTCATACACCGGCAGGTCATATTTCGCGGCCAGACGGTCAATCATGCGAGTGGTTGAGACCGTGCGCACCACCGCGCCGCGCAAACCGCGCACCTCAGCCAAATAGCGCAGGCTGAGGGCCATAATCTTATGGGGGTCCACAAAGTTACCGCGCTCATCCATCGCGCCAATGCGGTCTGCGTCCCCATCGGTAGCCAGGCCCACATCCCCACGGCCTGTGGCAATGGCCGTGGCCAGCGCGCCCAAATAGCGGGCGATGGGCTCGGGATGCACACCGCCAAAGCCGGGATTCATCTCCGCCCGAATTTCATGCACTTCCACACCCGTGCCCTGCAAAAAGGCCCGAATCACCCCTCGCCCCGAGCCGTACATGGAATCTACCACCGCACGCAGTTTGCCTTCTGCGATGCGGTCTGCGTCAATGAGGGTGTGAAGATGTGCAAAATAATCGGGCAAAGGATTGAACCGCTCCAGCAAGCCGAGTTTGCGGGCCTTGTCGTAATCCATCAAGTTAGGGCCACGGCCGCGTTCCTCGTTGTCGTTGAGATACACTTCCACCCGCCGCGCCTGCTCAGGCGGGGCAGAGCCGCCATACGCGGCCTTGAGTTTCACCCCGTTATAGCGGGGCGCATTGTGGGAAGCGGTAATCATCACCCCTGCGGCCGCGCCTTTGTGTTTGACCGCATAGGAGATCGCGGGCGTGGGTGCATCGGCCTGCGCTAACCACACTTTGATGCCATTGGCAGCCAGCACACGCGCCACCTCTCGGGCATACCGGTCCGAAAGAAAACGGGTGTCAAAACCGACCACCGCGGTAAGGTCAGCATCGTCTTCTGCATCCGCCCGCAGGGCATCGGCAATGGCCTGGGAAACCAGGCGCAGGTTGTGAAATGTGAACGTGTCGGAAATGACGGCCCGCCAGCCGTCGGTGCCAAAGTGAATGGGCATAGAGAAACCTCGTTTTTAGGAATCTGGCGATGCACGCCGTGAAACAAGGGATTTCTTCAAAAAGGCACAAAGCCTCAAGAAAACAACACCGCCAATGGCGCAACCCTGGCCAACAGCCAGTGCAACAACCATCGCGGTGCAATTTGCCGCGTGGTATTTATGCCGTGTCTTCTTCTGTCGCGGGTTCCAAAATATCCCGCGCCAGGGTCAGCAGGGCTTCCCGCTCCTGCTCTCCAACGCTTTTGGCAAGCAAATACTTTTCCAAGAGTTCCAAATGCGTCAGGCGCTCCAAGGGCTCATCGCCCAAACGAGCGCGGCTTTCGATTTGAGGACGCTTGACCAAGTGGAATTCCAACGCCTGCGCGGCATGGGCTCGCAACGCCGCGTCGTCTATGCTGGCTTCCAATTGCTCAGGATACGACACCGTCAAACGCACCACTGCATCCTTGAGCGCGTCGGCAGGGCCTAAGGCTTCGATCAACCGCTGGGTGGGGCTTAAATCCTGCTCGCTGATGGTCACTTTGCGGTCCACAAACTTGCGCACAGGCAATTGGCGCCAATCTACCACAGTGGGTTTGCCAGGCTCGATGGTGGCAATAACGAAAAACTTTTCTTCCTTGGCTTCCCCAAAATCTACCCGTTCAATGGAACCCGGATAGACAATGGGCGGCTGGCCGTCTTCGTTGAGGTTTTGCGCTTTATGGATATGCCCCAAAGCCACGTAAGCCCAACGCGAATCTCGCGCCAGGGAAAGGGGCAACACCATGTCGTTGCCCAGCATCACCATGCGCTCAGTGCCGTATTTCGCGCCCTGTACCGACGCGTGCGCGGCCAAAACCAGGGGCAAATCAGGCTTTACCTGGGCCAGCAAATGCTGAACGGTCTTGTTCAGCAGGTTCTCCAATTCCTGATAGAGTTCGGCCTGGGAAATACCTTCCAGGGTTTCACCCGCCAAGGCCAGCAAACGGCTGCGGGAAAGCCACGGCAAAGCGATGATTTGAAGCGGCAAGCCGTCCAAATCCTCGGGGGTAAGCAGGCAAGGCTTATCTACCACGTGCACATGGGGCACTTCAAACGTGGTAAATGCATCCAAGGCATGGGCGCGGCCCAGGGCTGGCGAAAGGTCGTGATTGCCCACCAACAGCACCGTGGGAATGCCCGCCCGAGAAAGCCGCATAATGCGCTTGCCCCATTCCCGAATGTATGTCGGTGCCGGCGCGCGGTCTTTGAACGCGTCACCCGCAAAGAGCACCAAATCCACACGCTCGTCAATGGCCGTATCCACAATGATGTCTAACGAATGAAGAAAATCCATCACCCGCACGGGAAGCCCGGTGTTGGGGTCATGCTTCCCGCGGTTGAGCATGTCAATATGAGCATCAGCAAAATGCAAAATACGCATGGCTCAATATCCCCTCTCGGGGTGATATTGGTTGAACAGGGACTTGCCTTCCAGATAACGCGCCAGATTGGCTGAAAACACGGCCACTGCCCGTTCGTCGTAATAGCGGGTCGCGCCAGCAATATGCGGCGTGAGGATGACGTTGGGCATTTCCCACAAGGGGCTTTCGGGGGGCAAAGGCTCGGTGGGGAAAACATCCAAAGCCGCGCCAGCCAAATGCCCACTGCGAAGCGCCTCCAACAAAGCTTCGTGATCCACCACGCCCCCGCGGGAAACATCCACCAGATACGCGCCCGGCTTCATGGCCTCGAATACTTCTGCGTTGATCAACCCGCGGGTTTCCGGCGTCAGCGGCACGGTCACAACCACGAAGTCGCATTCCCGCACCATGGTTTTCAGTGCCTGCGCAGGATACAGCCGCCGCACATACTGGGCCTGGGGGTCACCGCGGCCTTCAGGGGCATAATCAGTATCTTCGGGATGCATCACATCCCGCTTGGTAGCCAACACCGTGGTGCCAAACACCGAAAGCAAACGCGCGACCTCACGCCC
>JAADCW010000198.1 GCA_013154225.1 Chloroflexota bacterium | reverse complement strand
CACCTCGGTTTGAAAAGCCTGGGTTTGACCCGCCTCATTGTCACACGCTTGCTTCGTTGCCCGCAAAACCCACTTTCATTTTACAACACAATCGCGCTTTTCAGGCGCAGTTTTTGCCTCAAAGACTGACTTCAGCCAGCACACCCCACAACCATTGAAAACCAACTTTGGCTGTCCTTTGCCACGCCAAGACACCTGCACCTCACGCTCAACCGGACAAAGTTTCACCTGCGTCTCGCCCATGCGCTCACGCCAGCATTTGCAAAAACACTTCGTCGGAAACGCAACTTGCCGCGCCGCGGACGCTTTGCCGGTAAAGCCTTCATTTCACACTCAACTTGGAATGTGCCAGCCTGCCTCGCGGCGTGGGAACACCTTGCGGTTCAACGCTCGCCTTCACTCACCAGCCTGCGCGGCGCTCACTCGCTCCTCGCCCTTCCAAAATCACCTGCGTCAACTCGCCTCCCTTTGCTCACTCTCAACATCGCGAAACGCGCCGCCACTCTTTCTCCTGCAAACGAACCCTAACGGCAGCGTGAGCGGCTTGCGAGCCGAGCGCAGCGAGGCGAGCAAGTCCGCTCAACGCAGGGTTAGGGTGATAACCCGCACCCCGCTAACGCAAAGCACCTTGGTTTGAAAAGTGTGGGTTTGCCCCGCTTCATTGCCACTTGCCCGCTTCGTTGCCCGCAAAACCCACTTTCATTTTACAACACTTTGCCGCTTTTCAAGGCGCGCTTCACCTCAAAGCCTGACTTCAGCCAGCCCGCTTCACAACCACCGCAAACTCTCTGCGGCTGTCCTTTGCCACGCCAAACCACCTGCGCCTCACGCTCAACCGGATAAAGTTTCACCCGCTCCTCACCCATTCACTCACACCGGCATTTGCAAAAACACTTCGTCGGAAACGCAACTTGCCGTGCCGCGGGCGCTTTGCCGGTAAAGCCTTCATTTCGCGCTCAACTTGAAATGTGCCAGCCTGCCTCACGGCGTGAAAACGCCCTGCGGTTCAACTCGCACTTTCACTTACCAGCCTGCGCGGCGCTCACTCGCTCCGCGCCCTTCCAATACCACCTGCGCCAACTCGCCCTTCTCTGGTTCACGCTCAACATTGCTAAACGCGCCGCCTCCCTTTTTCCCGCAAACGAACCCTAACAACAGCGTGAGCGGCTTGCGAGCTGAGCGCAGCGAGGCAAGCAAGTCCGCTCAACGCAGGGTTGGGCGACACCTGAATTTTGGAGGTGTGAGCGTATGGCAAGGCAACATGATGACAATCGGCGGGGGAAACAACATGCGGGCGCGTGGACGGCGTGGAAGGTCGCTCACGGCCAGCCACCCGCGGCGGTGGCGGAGGCGGTCGCGCTGGGGGGCACGGTGGCGCGTGTGGACGGTAATGGCTCCGGCAATGGTTCAACCCCTGCACCGGCAGATGGTGATTGCCTCGCGCTGGTGCGGCGGGTGGTGACGCCTGAACGCGTTGCCGAGGCTTCCGCGCTGGATGCTATGGGCGAGCGGCGTCAGGCGCGGGCTTTGCGTGAGGATATTTTTGTGCATGCTTTGGCGGCTTGGGTGGAGTGCGCCGGCGCGGTGGCTGTTCTGGACGTGGTGAATGGGTTGGCTTTTCTCTTGCGTGTTTCTCCCCAGACTGTAAAGCGGTATTTGGCGGCTCACGCTTCGCCGTTTGGCGAGTTTCGCTTCGATGGCGATTTTGTTTTGTCGCGGCGTTGATTTGGTTTTTTAGGTGTTTTGGGGTGGGTTCGCGGTTTTTCGTGGCTTCTGGGGCGAAAAAAACGCCCCAGAAGCCTTTTTAGGAGGTGTTTGCCGTGTCGTTCTACACCATCCATACGCCTTCGGCGATGTAATCTGCCCAGGTTGCATAATTGCCGCCGTCAGGGGGGATGACGCCCATGTTCAGGCGTTCGTGCATGGCGTAGGCTACGATGAACAGCGACCGACCGGCAAATTTGGTGGGGGCTGTGCCGTAGTCCAGCACGGTGGGGGCGATGCCTTTGCTTTCGGCTGCGGCCTGCCAGTTGTCTTGTTCGTCGCTGGTCAGGTTGTTGAAGGCGGCGTCGTAAATATCCCAGCCGTTGCCGCGCAGGACTTCACCCACGAGGAACGACGTCCAACGATAGCCGGGTTTGCCTGCGTTTTCGGCTGCCGCGCGGATGACGTTTTCGGTGTCCGGGTGGATCACACGCACTACCGCGGCGACGCCCGCAAAGGGGTGGCGGATGTTGGCTTGGTTTTCTGTTTTGGGGTTGGTGGGTACGACGTAGTTTCGGACGTAGCCGCGGCGGTCGTAGACCAGCGTCTTGGCCAGTTGGCCGGACGCTTCAAGGGAAAACAGGGGGGCGATAGTTTTTGCCATGGGGTTACTCTCCTTTCGGGGTGATGGGGTCGTTTGGGGTTATGCGAGTAAGAACGGCGCGCACCAGTTCTACTACCGTTGCCATTGTGCGGGTGTTTTCTTGGATTGATTGTTCGCATGATTTGATGACGTCGCGGAGGCTGCTGGCGTGCCTGCGGCTTTCGTCTCGCAACAGGAATAGGGCAATTAGGGCAAATGCGGCGGGAGCGCCTATGTCGGTGATTATTTTCGTCCAGTCCATTTTTTGCATCCTTGTTTGAGCAGGTAGGCGGCAAGGGTTTCGCTTTGGGGGTTGCTGGGGTGGATTTCGGCAACGCTTCTGCCGTATCGGTCGTAGTGAATGACGTGGATTAGGGCTTTGCCGTCGTTGTTTGTCCACCAGCGCGCGGCGGCGGCTGTGGTGCGGAAGCCGGCAATTGTGCCGCGCTCTGGACAATCTACGGCCGATAGCCGCAGATGGCGGCGGGTGTAGGTGTGGAAGCCGAGGTCTATTTCGGCTTCGTAGGTATCGGCGTCGATCAGTCGGATTAGTTTTGCTTTGTAGGTGTAGAGTTGTTGCGCCATGGGTTTTTTATAGGGTTTCGCTATACCGCTCCGGTTGCGCTCCGGTTGTCTCCCGTGTGTTGGTTGTTCTCATTGTAGCACAAAACCCCAGATATTGGGGGTGTCGCCAAGTGTCCCCCATATATGGGGTTTGTGGCACACACACACGTATACACACATAGCAAGGAGGGCATTTTGAGATTGGGAGCCGCCCCCGTGCCCTGTGGCGCAGGCGAGGCCGCG
>JAADCW010000216.1 GCA_013154225.1 Chloroflexota bacterium | reverse complement strand
TCCTGATCCAGCCGGTCTTCCTCGCGCGAAAGGGTCACCTGGGAGGTCGAATCATTGCCGCCATCAGGATCCACGGTGTTATGCCCTTGCAACCACGCCAAATCAGATGGGAAGGTGCTCTCATCTACCGTTACGGTGTAATCCCCTGCAGGAAGGTTCTCAAAGAGGTAATTGCCGTTCGCGTCGGTGGTCGTCTCAATCGGATTACCAGGTCCGTTGCCAAGATCCACGTCTGGGGGCGGCGTGAGGATCACTCGCACCCCTTCCATGCCTTCCCCTGGGTCGGGAAGGCCGTTGTGGTTTTGGTCGTAAAACACGGTGTCGCCAATGGCACGGTAGGGGTAATATCCCGCATCATAATAATCAACATCGGTGTCTTCAGGCAGAGTGGCGTTGATGATGTTGTTGGCGTCCACGTCGCTGTCCAGGGTGTCATCACTGCCTTGATCTTGGGCTGTTGGGCCATGATTTGCCGGCAGTGTATCGGCGTCTATCTTAATTTGGTAGTCGCCCGCGGGCAAGTTGGTGAACGTGTAATGCCCCGTGCTGTCCGTCACCACAGTGTAAGGCGTGCCCGGATGTTCAGGATCATCCACAGGGTTGCCATCAGCATCCAGCAGGCTGAGGCGCACGCCAGCAATACCTTCCTCTCCTGGATCCTGAATGCCGTTGCCGTTGGTGTCTTCCCACACAAAATCGCCCAAACTGCTGGCGTAAATGGTGACACTCACTGAATTCGTGGCCACAGGTAAAGACAACTGATCCGCGGTCGCGCCGGCGGTATTGGTGTAGATGTCGCCTTCCAAGTGCCACTGCCCGTCCGCGTCCGCCGCTGGCGAGGTTTCCAAGATCAAACGGCAAGCCCCACCCGATTCCAGGGTGTTGTTGCTCCGCGCGCGCACCGCGGTTACTTCCTCATTGGAAAAACCACACGCGGCACCCGGGCCGTCGGCTGTGCCCTCGCACCAAATGGTGCCTGCGCCCAACGTGTTCGAAGGGTCTTTGGGATCCAAATTGACGCTGTCAGGGGAAACATTGGTAAAGTAATAAGTCGCCTCAGCCCCACCCGTGCCGCACGGCTGAGCATCGTCGCTGTAATCCGCGAAGTTCACCGCAACAAAGTTGAGCACGCCGTGGAAGTCAGAAGGCGGCGTCCGCGCCAGCGCCTCCGAGCCCAAGGGATTGGTGGTGTCGCCGTTGTAGGGCAAAACGTCAATGACGTCCAAGTGGGTCAAGTCGTTGGGGGTCGTATTTTTGAAACTAACCTGCCACTGGTAAGGGCCAGTATCCCGAACCTCACGGCGGATACGATCCACGCTTTTGGCCGCGACCAACTCATTGGGCACAGCCACCACCACACTACGGTGTGCGATGCGGTCTTCTTCAGGGGTGCTGTCTGCAGGCGAGGAAACAATCACCTTGTTGTCTAAAACGTCACCATCGGCGTTATCCAGGCCAACTTCCGCCAAAAAGACAATGGGGGTAATCTCCTCGTTGGGCATTTGGTCGTCCAACGTCCATTCCAGCACCGTTTCCCCGCTCTGGGTACAAGCCGCGTGCGGGGTGCCCGCGCCCGTACAAGCCGTAACCGTGGGCGTAATGCTCACGCCGCCCTGCGTGGCCGAACCATTCACATAACTCAAGCCCGGGGGCAAGACGTCCGTCACAGTAACCTGCGTGGCCATCGGCTCGCCGTAAGTGATCAGTTCCGGCTTGAGCACAAATTCAAACTGCTGCCCAAGGGTGACAGAATCTATCTCATCGTTGTTGCCCGTTTCCTTGGAAACCCGCACAAAGGCCCGCGTAAGGCCTACCCGGTCGCCACGGCCGCCTTCGTCAGGTTCGTCCATCGTTGTTTTGGGGTCGTAATCCCCCACGTGCCAGTCGCCGTCCAACTCACCATCGTCAGTGGCTGTCATGAAATTGGGCAGCACCGTGCCGTTGGGAATTGGGTCGCCTGCCGTTACCCCTGAAGGAAGGGCGCCTGTTTCCGCGTAGGCATCACGGGCTTTTGTTCTGATATAAGCCCGCACTTCAGTGCCCGGCGGTACCGGATCCAAAAACGTCACCCGTATTTTGGTAATGGGATAACCATTGGGATCATTGGCCAAAGCCTCCGTGGTGGTGCTATACCAGGTCACGCTGGCATCAGCACACTCATCCACGACAGCCTGGCCAGTGGGCGGCGACGGCGGCCACGTGCTGGCGACGTAGCCAGTCGCATATTCCACTTGAACCTGGCTGAGATCATAACTTCCGTGCACAACCTGAAGTTTCACAGCGTTGCCGGGCTGGCCCTCAAGATCAACCACGTCGTAAGTGGCCGCGTCCAACACGTCGCAAATCGCGGCGTCATGGGTTTCAACTCCGCCATCGTTGCGGTAATAAGCCGCCGCGGCAAATTCCTGACCTGGAGAAATCCAGCCATCGCCTGCATGGTAATAAGAAACCTCTCCCGGGCCTTCACCCACATAAGCATAGCCCTTCGGCGGATCTGCACTATCGGCAAAGGCCTTCCCAAAAGAGGCATCGTAAAGTTTGAAAGTGTCCGTGCGGCAATTGTCTGCTGTGTTTTCCACTTCATCGCCAAAGTTAGATAAGCCCGTGATGCTTTCGGGGTCAAAATCAGTCATGCAGTTATTGAGGTGAAGATTGCCATCTGAGGTATCTCGCGCCGCATCTGCGGGGATGAAGACAACCACCGCCCCAATCGCGGCCATATAACGCCCATTGCCGCCCAATATCACGCCGCCCGTGCGCGATTCGGTGGGATAGTGGTTCAACGTGAGATCCGCGCCCGATACAGTAATTGCCACATCCGTGCCCACGCCGCCAGCCTGACTGCAAGTAATCTCGCCGGAATCGGTAATAGTACGTTCTGGATGATCTGGATCGTCGGTGAGATAGGGATAGGGGTCAAATCCGTTACCACCGATATAGCACTGCATCAGTTCCGCGCCAATGGTGCCGTCGTTGGAAGCATTTTCATACAAATTTCCAAGGGCATCAACAAACGTTACGGTGGCATCTTCCCCCAAACTTTCATTGCCCAGCAAGGGGTTGAGCGTGTCATCCGTTTGGTCATCCCACACTTCAATGTAATATTTGTAGGTCACACGCCAACCAGGGGTGCCTTCGGGATAGGCCGTTGTACCATC
>JAADCW010000117.1 GCA_013154225.1 Chloroflexota bacterium | reverse complement strand
CCCTGGCGCCTTTGCTCCGCATCACCCGGGTGAAAGACGAGCAGGGCGCGCACTTTGCCATTGATTTGGATACCCAACCTTTGCGCGGCTTCCTGGAGCGTTTGGCCCCCGAACTGCAGCGCGAATCGGCCAACCCGCGCTTTATTTTCAACGACGATACTCACCAACTGGAACTCATCCAGGCTGGGGTGGAAGGCCGCACCCTCAAAGTGGAAGCCAGCCTTTCGGCTTTGCGAAAGGCCATTTTGGAAGGCCAGCACGAAGTGCCGCTGGTGCTCGACCTTTCGCCTCCCGCGGTGAGCGACGATGCGACCGCGGCGTCGTTGGGCATCACCGAATTGGTGTCCCAACACACCACGTACTTCTATGGCTCCAGCGCGGCGCGCATTCACAATATCCAGGTCGCGGCCGGCCGCTTCCACGGCTATTTGGTCGCCCCGGGTGAGACTTTTTCCATGATCAAAGTGCTGGGCGATGTCAGCCTGGATACGGGCTACGAAGAGGCGCTGATCATCTACGGCGACCGCACCATCAAAGGCGTGGGTGGTGGGGTATGCCAGGTGAGCACCACTTTGTTCCGCACGGTGTTCTTCGGTGGTTATCCGGTGGTGGAGCGGCATTCCCACGCGTATCGGGTGCTCTATTATGAGCAAACGGCCAGCGGCGCGGTGGACCCCAAATGGGCGGGGTTGGACGCAACGGTGTACGCGCCCCTGGTGGATTTCAAATTCAAGAACGACACCCCCAATTGGATTTTGATGGAGGTGTACGTTTATCCCAAATACCGCTACATCACCTGGAAGTTCTATAGCACATCCGATGGCCGCACAGTAGAATGGCACACCACGGGTTTGCAGAATGTGGTGGACCCGCCGCCGCCGAAATACATTGAAAACCCAGAACTGGAAAAAGGCGAAATCAAGCAGGTGGATTGGGCGGTCAAAGGTGCAGACGTAACCGTGACCCGCAAGGTTTGGCGGGATGATGCGCTTTTGTTTGAAGATGTGTTCAAAACCCATTACTTGCCCTGGCGCGCGGTGTGCGAATATGGCCCTGGCACGCCAGGTATGCCGCCCAAGCACCCGGATCCCAAGCATCCCTGCAAGCCTGATCCGGTAGAAGAGGACGAAGGAGGAGGAGATTAGCCATGTGGGGTTGGAAGACTGCGCGTGGTTGGGTTTGGCTGGGATTGTGGATTGGCCTGTTGGGGTTGGCGTTGGTGGCTTGTGGCCAAACTGCGGCCAACACACCCACAGCGCCCTCTTCCCTGGCGGCAACAGCCACCCAACCTGCGCCCACGCCTTCGCCTGTGCCGCCCACGGCCACGGCAACGCCCGTGCCGCCGACCGCGACGCCGACTGTGCCGCCTTCCCCCACGCCCTCGCCTACGCCCGCTTGGTGGCACCCCACCCCTGGCACCACGTGGCAGATCCAAATCAACGGCGGCAAGATTGACCTTTCGTATGATGCCCAGGCCTACGACGTGGATTTGTTTGACACGCCCCAGGCCACCATTGACCGCTTGCATCAGTTAGGGCGCAAGGTGATTTGCTATTTCAGCGCAGGCACCTACGAAGATTGGCGGCCAGACGCGCACAAGTTTTTGGGCAAAGGCGTGTTGGGCAATGCCCTGGAAGATTGGGAAGGGGAGCGGTATCTTGATATTCGCCGCTTGGATGTGTTAGGCCCGATTATGGAAGCCCGCATGGATTTGGCCGTGCAGAAAGGCTGTGACGCGGTGGATCCGGACAACGTCCAAAATTATCTGGAAGATAGCGGCTTCCCCCTGACCTATGCGGATGAACTGACCTACAACCGCTGGCTGGCCGCCCAAGCCCACCAGCGCGGGTTGGCCGTAGGGCTGAAGAACGATTTGCCCCAGATTCCCGATTTGGTGCAGGATTTTGATTTTGCTGTGAGCGAAGAATGTTTCACTTACGGCGAATGCGCACCGCTCAAGGCGTTTATCGACGCGGGAAAGGCGGTTTTTGCGATAGAATATGAAGCCTCGCCCGCGGTGTGCGCCAAAGCCAATGCCATGGGCTTTTCGCTTTTGCTCAAACCGTGGGATCTCAGCCCCCCGCGTTATTCCTGCTTGCAAGATTACAAGGAGTAAATCATGGTGAGTCAAGACCTGTTGGAAATTTTGCGCTGCCCTGTATGCGTGCAAGAGGGTAAAGGTGAGTTGGAACTCGTCCGCGAGACCTGGTTGGTGTGCAAAGATTGCGGGCGGAAGTATCCCATTCGCGACGACATCCCTGTCATGCTCATTGAAGAAGGCGATAAGTGGCAGGCAACCGCGATTGAAGATTTGCCCGATCCGAATGCGGCATGAAACCTCAAACCCATCCCACCCCGTTAGATGTGCTCCGAGATGCCTTGGCCAAAGGCGATGAGGAAGCCGCGGAACAGGCCGCGCAGGCGCTGATTGCCCAAGGCCCCGCGGTGGTCGAGCCTTTGCTGTCCTTGAGCCGGGAAGAAGATCCCGACGCTCGGTGGTGGGCCTTGCGCATTTTGGCAGAGATTCGCCATCCCGCGGTGGTTGAGCGCCTGCTGGAAGCCCTTGCGGACCCCGACCCCGCGGTACAGCAGGTGGCCGCGTTGGGGCTGCGCCATCAACCCACGCCGCGCGCGGTGCAGGCTTTGATTGCTTTGCTGGATAGCCCCGACCGCCTCACCGCGCATTTGGCCGCAGACGCGCTGGCCGCCATTGGCACGGATGCCACAGGCGCGTTGGTAACTGTGCTGCGCGAAGGCTCTCCTGCCGCACGTATTGAGGCTGTGCGCGCCCTGGCGCAAATTGGCGACAAACGGAGCATCCCGGCTTTGTTTGAGGCCCTGGATAGCCCCTCGCCTTTTGTGGAATATTGGGCCAATGAGGGGCTGGAGCGCATGGGCGTGGGGATGGTGTTTTTCAACCCCAGCGGCGGTTAAGAGCGTCGCTTTGAAACCTGAGTTTCGGATAAGGAGAAAACGATCGCGTTGAGCGGAGAGTGCGAAGCAATCGTAATCGGAACGCAGAACAAAGGCACTTTTGGGCACTTCGACTGCGCTCCTGTTGGTCGTTCTGCTCAGCGCGATGCCCTGTAAGGCTTATCTGCAATTCTGATTACCTGACACAAATTGGTGTTATTGCAAGCCCGTCTGGTTTTGAGGCACACGAGCGCCCCTCCTCTCCCTCTGGGAGAGGAGGG
>JAADCW010000127.1 GCA_013154225.1 Chloroflexota bacterium | reverse complement strand
TTTTGTTACCGCCATTTTTCACAGCCGCCTTCCCAGATGGACTTCCGGGAATTCCCGCTTCATGTGGGCGATTTTCTCTATTTGTACGCGGGCGGCTGGGGCACGTTTGAGCATGTTCTGGTCGTTACCCGCGTGGACGCACAGGGCCGCGCGTATGCAGTAACCAACCTCAATCTTGAGCCCGAAGGGTATTACGTGGTGCGTGAGGTGCTTCTGTATGACCCCAACCATCCAGAAGAAGGCATGTTTGCCCAATGGGCAGATTATCATTATGCTGCCATTGGGCTAACGGGGTTGGGAGGTTTTGATTTGTGGCGTCCGTTGCCAGAGGCGTTTGGGGCTGTTTCGGAGGCGGAAAGCGGAGCGTTTTTGCGCCCGTTTTGGTTGGAAAAACGCTGGCATGGGTTGCCAACACCGCGCTGAATTGGGTAAGTCTGTGAAGGAGTATCGGTTTTGACGGATCGAAGTGGTCATCAACGGGTGTCGCTGGCTTATATGCCGGGCCTGGACGGCTTGCGAGCGGTGGCTGTTGGGGCAGTATTCCTCTATCACGCGGGGTTCTGGTGGGCCGCGGGCGGTTTTTTGGGGGTGGAAACGTTTTTTGTGCTCTCCGGTTATTTGATCACGTCTTTGCTATTGTTGGATGTGCGATTTTACAAAAGAGTACGGCTGGGGCGCTTTTGGCTGCGCCGTGCGCGGCGGCTGTGGCCAGCACTGTGGTTTTTGTTATTGGGGGTTGTGTTTCTGGCGCGGGGGTGGGCGCCCGATGCGTGGCCGCGCCTGAAGCAAGATTTGCCCGCCGCGCTGACTTATACCACCAACATTCTCTACATTGTGCGGCAGATACCATACTTTGAGCGTTTTGGGCGGCCACCATTGTTACAACACTTGTGGTCGTTGGCTGTGGAAGAGCAGTTTTATCTTTTCTGGCCCTTGCTTTTGTGGGGGCTGTTGCGTTTGTTGCGGGTGCAGGTGGGGGAGAAGTATATGGCGCGTTTGACGCTGGCTATTCTGGGCTTGGTTGTTGCCTCTACCCTGTGGATGGTGTGGCAGTATGACCCTATGGGTGATCCCATGCGGCTTTATTATGGCACGGATACGCGAGCCGCCGGGTTCCTTTTGGGAGGCGCTTTGGCCACGTTTTGGCCTCCGGGCGGGCATAAACGTTGGGCGCGTCCAGCCGATATTCTGGGATGGTTGGGGCTGATTGGTCTGATTGTGCTTTATTGGCGGATGGATGAGTTTCAGGAAAGCCTCTATCGTGGCGGTTTTCTGCTCACGGCTACGGCCACAGCCGCGGTGATGCTGGCCGCGACATCATCCCATACCCTTTTGGGGCGTTTTTTGGGGTGGCCGCCGTTACGCTGGATCGGTACGCGCAGTTATGCCATTTATCTGTGGCATTGGCCTTTGCTGGCTGTGTTTCGCCCTGGGTTTGAATGCACCTGGCCTTTGGGTTGGTGCGCTGTGCTTCATGCTGTTGCCACCGGCTTGTTGGCTGAGGTGAGTTATCGCGTGGTGGAACAGCCCATTCGGAAGAAGGGTTTTCGGGTTTGGGCGCGCGAGGTCTGGCAGAGAGGCCGGGGTTGGGGTACCGCGTTGGCTGTGATCGGGTTGACCTTGGCCACCGCGTGGGCGGTGGCAGGATTGTCCCGCGGCGAAGAAAGCGGACACGCGTCGCTTTCGTCCGTAGCAGAGGCTGAAAATCAGCCGGTGCCAGGGCAGAGCACGCTTTTCCCTACGGCTTCATGGCCCGCGGCAAGCGAGCCTTCACCCACGTTGGTGCCTGTTGTGGAAGCCACCGCGGGATGTCCTCAATCTACGCCTGCGCCGACCGCTTCTACTGGGCCGCTGGTCACCGTGTTGGGCGATTCCATTTTGCAGGCTTCGGTCACTTTTGATTTTTGGGCCCCTTGGGGCAAAGCCGTGTATGTGGATGCCGAGCCGGGGCGCAACATTCGCGATATTCCACGGCTGGCCGCGGAACTGGCAGAGAAGCATTTGTTAGGCCCTGTGGTTGTGTTGCACCTGGGCACCAACGCGCCTTTTGATGAAGACGCCTTGGCCGACGCGCTGGAGGCCTTGAAAACATATGGAGCAAAGCGGTTTTTCCTGCTCAATATACGGCGGCCTGTGCCTTGGGAAGACAAATTCAACGCGCAGCTGGCTGAGGCCGTCGCGCAATGGCCTGAAGCCACGCTGCTCGATTGGCACGCGCTGGCAGCAGCACATCCTGAATGGTTCGTAGATGACCGCACACACTTACGGTATTATGGCGCCAAGGAATACGTCTCGTTCGTGATGACACACGTGTGGCCTGTAGCGCAGGCATTACAGGAAGCCGCGGCAGGAAGCCAGCGCGCCGCGTGTACACCTCATCCACCCGCACCTACGGTAACCCCCACCCCCGTACCTACGCCCACCCTCGCGCCCACGCGGCAGGCTACGCCGACACCAGCGGGTTTGCGCTTGACCCTGATCGGTGATTCCATTATGTTGAGTACCTTGCCGGTATGGCGGGAAATTCTACCCTCGGAGACTTTTTACATGGATGCCGCTCAAGGTCGTCGGATGGCACATTTGCTAACACTTGTGCCCGAATTGGCCAAAGACGGCCACCTGGCGCGCGTCGCGGTAGTTCATTTGGGAACCAACGGTTCTTTTTCCGACGCGACGTTTGATGCGGTGATGACTGAATTCCTGGCGCATGGTGTTGAGCGAGTGTATTTTGTCAACGTCCGCAGTCCCATTCGTTGGGCACCGTTGGCCAATCGGCAATTGGCCAGCGGCGTTGCCCGCTGGCCGGAACAGGCTGTGTTGCTGGACTGGGAGGCCTACGCGACCCCGCATCGGGATTGGTTCTACGACGATTTTGCACACCCAACGCCGGAAGGTGCACGAGCCTATGTGAAGTTTATCCTTGATGCGTTGGGATGGTCTGGAGATCTCGAGGAGGCTGGTGATGGGTGAAATCTCCCGTCGCGATTTTCTTAAGCTGAGCGGATTGGGCGCGTTGGCTGCGCTTCTGCCAAATCGGGGTCGAAAAACAGCCTTCCAGCCCCAACACTATCCCACGGTGGAACATATTGATCCGCGCTTTGGGGTGCTGATGACCGTGGATGACGGTTATTCCCGAACGTTTGTGCCGATGGCAGATGTGTTTTTCCGTCGGCAGGTGCCGATCGCCTTTTTTGT
>JAADCW010000048.1 GCA_013154225.1 Chloroflexota bacterium | reverse complement strand
GTTACCTTGCGCAAGCCCCGTGGGCGGTCGGTGTTATAGCCCTTGGCCTGGGTCAGGTGGTAGGTGAACAGCTGCGCGGCCACAATGCTGACCAAAGGGCTCAACCATTCAGGCACGCCTTGGGGGAGAGGAAGGGCGACCTGAGCCCAGGAAAGCACCTCCTCGTCGTCGGAAATCACTACAAGTTCTGCCCGCCGCTCAGTATGCAGATAGCGGAGCAGGTCGTGCATGGAATCCAGCACAGCCCCCGACGGCGCCACGGCCAGCACAGGGTAGCCTTGTGCCACCACTGCTACTGGCCCATGCTGGAAGTCGGCTGAGGAATACGGCTCGGCCGCGATGTACGTCAGTTCCTTGAGTTTGAGCGCCCATTCAAAGGCTGTGGCATAGTTGTATCCCCGCCCTAACACAACACACTGATCCATGTAACGGTAGCGTTGCGCGGCCTGGGCGATGGTCTCGTCTAAGGCCAACATGGCCTGCATCCACGCGGGCACGTGTTCCAAAGCCGCGAGCATAGTTTGGTCTTGTGCCAGCGTGGCCGAAAGCAGCGCCACCGCGGCCAATTGAGCAGTGTAGGTCTTGGTCGCGGCCACACTGCGTTCTTCCCCTGCCTGGATGTCCAACACCCACTCGGCAGTTTGCGCCAGGGGGGAATCGGGCGCGTTGGTAATAGCCAGGGTGAGGTTGCCCTGCTTGCGGCCTTCCTGCACCACGGTGACAATATCGGGTGAGCGCCCCGACTGGGAAATACCCACCACCAGGGCATCTCGCAAGCGAGGGGGACGCTGGTAAAGGGTGAACGCAGAAGGGGTGGCCAGGGCCAGCGGCAGGCCGTTGACAATGCCCCAGAGGTAGTTGGCGTAGCGCCCCGCGTTGTCCGACGTGCCACGGGCCGCCAGAAATGCAAAGCGGGGATCAGCGTCGCGGATGGCTTCTGCGATGCGTTCCGCTTGGCCGCGTTGGGTGCTCAGCAGGCGCTGGATGACACTGGGTTGTTCGTGGATTTCTTGATAGAGACTCATGGGAACTCCTCGCTTGCGGAAGGCGCGAAAGGGACTTAGGCGGTCGTGCGGGGTTGCAGTTGACGAATGCGGCGGGTGACTTCTTCCCGAAAGCGGGCAATGAAATCGGTGGTGTAGGTTAGGGGGTCCAGGCTGTCGTCGCGAATCAAGGGGGTCAAATCCATTGAAAAAGCCAAGGCTGTGGCCTGATCTACCGCGTGGGAGGCAAAAAACGTCGCGTTGACCCGCCGCCTGGCCAGGGTGGCCAGGTCGTAGCGTTTGCCCCCGCTGATTTGCGAATCGAAGACCCCCAACAGCGCGGCCTGGAGGTTTTCCTGTTGGGAAAGATCGAACACAACCTTGTCTTCATCGGGCATCCAATCCAGATCGCGCCACACCTCGCCGCCATAGAGCCGCTCAGGGCGCTCGGACGCGGGAAGTTGGCGGATGGCCTGGATAACCCGCAAGGCAACGGCCACGTGGGTGTCGTGTTTGTCGGCCAGATTGTGGGTGTAAACCTCACGCGGGCGCGTCGCCCGCAAGATGGCCACCATGTCTTCCGTTGCCAGCGGGTTGGTGGGGTCTTTGACCGCTTTGCTGGGATAGTCGAGCATGATTTGCGCGGCATATTCGCCCACAAACGCGGCTTTGCGTTGTTCCTGAAACCGCACAGCCCGCATGGCTTCGTCGGTGTAGTGGGCGTACAGGCCGTTGCGGGGAGAGCCACGGCCATCGGTTACCACCACCCCAGTAAACCACTGCTCCGGCTGTTGGAAGCACGCCAAAATGGCGTGGGCGGCCATGATTTCGATGTCGTCTTGATGGGCTGAAAAACACAAATGGGTGGTACGGCTTAGAGCTTCGGGCTCTGGGGTGCCGTCGGGGATGTAGATCTCGGCTTCGGGTTGATGAAAGCGCATCTAAAGGCTCCTTTCTTGCAAGGCCATGAGCAAGGGGAACGCGGCTCAATGGCTTGGCTGGGCGGTGTTTGTCTGGCTGGGGCTTGTTTCCCGCGGAAGACGGTTATTGGGTGGTGCGATAGAGCAGGTGATTGTTTTCCAACAGCATGTGGGTTGCCGCTCCCAGCACACACGCGCGTTCAAAGGGAAGGCGTCCAAAGTGAAGGTGGACGCGCGACCCCAAAGCGGCCAGCATGGCCTCGCGGGTAGCGGTTTGGATGTGGTTGCGCCAGGCTTCCCCAAAGCGGGGCGCGTCGCCGGTAAGCACCAGGGTGTGGATGTTGAGCGCGGCGCTCAAATGGGCCAGCACACGCCCCAAATGCTCCCCTGCAGGCCCCAGCACCTCAACGGCCAGCGGGTCGTGCGCGGCAAAGGCTGCGCCCAGGGCTTCTGGGGTAATGGGCTGGGCGTAGAGTGCTGAGGTGGGGAAGTAGGGGGCTAAATCTTGCGCCTGGGTCAGGATGGCCGGAGTGCTGGCAACGGTTTCCAGACAGCCGCGGCGTCCACAGCGGCACAGGCGGCCGTGGGGTTGGACCACAATGTGCCCGATTTCGCCCGCTGCGTTGTCGTCGCCCTGGAAAAGCGCGCCCCGTAGCAGCAGGCCAGCCCCAATGCCGCGGCGGATGGTTACCACCAGCAGGTTTTCGGTTTGCCAATGGCCGTAACGAAATTCGCCGATGGCCGCGGCCTGGCTGTCGTTGAGCAGGGAAACGGGCAGGTGGTATTTTTCAGCCAGGTTGCGTGCCAGGGGGAAGTTTTCCCACCCCAGGTTGACGGCCTGGATAATGCGGCCTTCCTGGGTGTTGACCAACCCTGGGGTGCTGATGCCAATGCCTACAACAGGATGCCATGCGTGCTGTAGCAGGCGGTCAATCAGGGTGCAGGCCAGGTGTTGGGCTTGCTCGCCTTGTTCGCCTTCTACGGGAATGACCACCTCTTCTTTGATTTCGCCTTTGAGGTTGACCACCGCGGCGGTAAAGTGATCGCGCCCTAAGTTGAGGCCGATGAAATAACGGGCGTCGGGCACCACGCGCAGCAGAATAGGCGCCTTACCCCCTGAAGATGCGCCGCGGCCGATTTCTTCGATCAGGCCCTCTGCTAACAGCGCGGCCACCTGGGCGGAAACAGTGGTGCGGGTCAGGCGGGTGCGGCGGGCAATTTCCGCGCGGCTGATGGGCTCGTGCTCGAAAATGGTGTGGAGGACAAGGTCGCGGTTGTGGAGTTTGGTTTGCTGGTGTGTGGCTTTGGTTAGGCTCATGTTTTT
>JAADCW010000017.1 GCA_013154225.1 Chloroflexota bacterium | reverse complement strand
AGAAGAGGCCGGAAGGGTCGCGGGCCAAGACTTCTGCGGTTTCCCCCACCATAAGCGCGCCGACGCGGTCGTAGGCTTTGCCCGGGCCGGAGCGGCAGTTGGTGTCCACCGAAACGCTGATCATGGGCGTGGAAGGCGTGGGCGTGAGCGTGATGGTCGGCGTGAGCGTGAGGGTGGCTGTGGCGCTGGGAAGGGGCGAGGGGGTGAGGCTGGGAGGATTGGTGGGAACAGGCGGCGAAGGCAGGGTAGCGGTAAAGGGTACGGATGATGCAAGGGGGGCGTTTGGTGTTGCGCTGGAGGGAAGGTTGCCTGGGGCAGTGTTTTGGGGTAGGTTGCAGGCAGCAAGGAAGAACAGAAGTAGCAGGCTTCCCTTCAGACGCGTGAACCAAGAAGACATACTTTCCTCCTTGAGAACCGTGGTCTTCGGCGGACGGTGGGCAGCCGAAGATGCCCATGAGCAGGCAGCCTTTGCCCAGCCGTGATCGTGCCCCCTATGCGGTTTTGTCAGTCAAGAAAGCATGAAGCCGTTTGGGGAAAGCCTTGCGAATTGCTGTTTGAGAAAAGGGGAAACGCGCCCCTGGTTGGAAGATGAAAACGGGGCGTGAAATGGGCAAGCCAAGGGCGCTTCGCCTAACCTGAAACGCGGCAGGCGAATGTGCCCGAAGTGCGGTTCTGCAGTTGTGACTGCGTGCTGGGGAGAATATGCGGCGTTATACAGCCCTGCTAATGCCCATAAGCCACCCAGCCTGAGATAAAGATGAGCGCGGCCATGCTGCCAACAACCAACACGGCAACGCCTAACATCCAGGGACCCCACATGGCCACAGCCAGACTGAGCGGCGTAAGCACGAAGAAGAACTTGGCAGCCAGGCGGGTATTGGTGGGAATATGCACGTTGCGTTGACCCCACCACCAGAAACCGAACCCTATCACAGCCAGAATCAAGGCTAAAGCCGTGCCGCCCCACCAGATTGTGTTGCCTGAAATACCCTGCACAGGCACCACAAAAGCCCCGCATGTGCTCTGGCGTTGGGGGATAGGATAGCCGCCGAACACATACACACTTGCAAAGACGAAATATCGCAGGTCGCGGTTTTCAGGGCCGATCTCGCGCGACCAATGCCACGCTTCGCCAGGGGCCAAGCGGCGGTGTTCCGTGAGGGTATCTAACCCTAACGGAAGGCTCAACCAGGATTGAATGCCAAAGGTTGTTGGATGGGGATTGGTGTTAGTGATCGTGGCGCTGATGGTGGTGGTTTCGTCTTGGGCCACAAAATAAGGGCAGTGAAGCGCCAAATGCTGGCGGGCGACGTGGGGAAACCCGTAATACGCGGCCTCGCCGTTGGCCCATACCAACAGGGCAGACCAAACCAACGCGAGCGCCGTACCCGCGGCTAACAGCCCTCCTCCCAGCCATCGCCATGCGCGTGCAGACATGGACTCAACTCCTCTCTCTCCCGAAGGCACAAATTTAAAAAATTTGTGCGTTTTCGTGCATTTATATCTTACCGCAATTTTGGCCGTAGAAAATGAGAAGCGTTTATGAGTTTTTTATCTGCCCATCCCTTGACAATCGAGCGTTTTGGCCTAAACTTGGGCACAACAGGAGTAAAAGCAATGGAGACCATTGTACGCCAATCCGCCTTAGCCGCTTTGCTCAGCGGCATGAAGCAGAAGAAGGCCCGCAACACCCACGGCCACCGACCGGCCGGCGGGCCTTTGGCGTTTGGCTCCCGCTGCTGAAACCCCAAACCCAAGGCACCCTGAACCGCCCTCCGACTGCCGGTCGGAGGGCGGTTTTCGTTTGCCACAGCCCTTTCTTCAAAGGAGGTCGTCATGCTTACCCAACCCCGTGTTGCCGTGCTCTACACCCGTTTGCGCGTTGAGGAAAAATGGATTTTCGCCGCTTTGGAATCCCGCGGCGTGCCCTATGACCGTATCAACGATCGGGAACTCAACCTGCTGCTCACCGACCCTCAGGCTTGGCAGCAATACGATGTGGTCATTGCCCGAAATTTGAGTTACACCCGCACCCTTTACACCCTGCGCGTGCTTGAGTCGTGGGGCATCCCCACCGTCAACCGTGCGGAAGTGGTGGAAACGTGCGGCGACAAACTGCGCACCACCGCGGCTCTGGCCGCGGCGGGCATCCCCCAGCCTGAAGCCGCAATTGCCTTTACCCCCGAATCTGCCCTGGAGGCGATGGAGCAGTTGGGCTACCCTGTGGTGCTCAAACCGGTGTATGGTTCGTGGGGGCGCCTGCTGGCCAAAATCAACGACCGCGACGCGGCCGAAGCCATTTTGGAGCACAAAGCCGCGCTGGGCTCGCCTTTGCACCAGGTCTATTACATTCAGGAATACATCCCTAAACCCGGTCGCGACATCCGCGCCTTTGTCATCGGTGACCAGGTGGTCACGGCCATCTACCGCTACGCGGAGCACTGGATTACCAACACCGCCCGCGGTGGCCGCGGAGAAGTCTGCCCCATCACCCCCGAACTGGAGCGCCTCTGCCTGGAAGCCGCGGAAGCCGTTGGCGGCGGCGTGCTCGCGTTGGACATCATGGAACACCCCGAACGCGGCTACCTGGTCAATGAAATCAACCACAGCATGGAATTTCACACCACCGTGCCCCTCACCGGTGTGGACATTCCCGGGATGATCGTGGACTACGCCCTGCAGGTGGCCCGTGGGCGGGTGGCGGTGCCTGCCTTGCCCGTGGCCGCGGAACGGTAGAAACGCGGTATACTGACGCCAACCTACGCGTTGGGAGGAAGTATGCTTCAGCGGATATTGGCCTGGGATGCCGCGCTGACGGCCCGTTTGCGCCTTCCTGAAGACGCACGCGGCTGGCGGACCCTTGCCGCGCTTCTGGCGCATTCGGGCGATTCCTGGTTTTGGCTGGCTGGGTTGGGTGTGGTATGGGCTGTGGGGCCAGCGGCATGGCGTGAGCGTGCAGGCGTGGCTTTTGTGGCCGTGTTTGTGACCGCAGGGGTGGTGTTGGGGCTCAAGTTCCTGTTTCGCCGACAGCGGCCCGAGGGCACGTGGGGGCAAATTTATCGTGCCACCGACCCCCATTCCTTCCCCTCGGGGCACGCGGCGCGGGGCGCGCTGTTGACCGTGTTGGCTTGGGGCCTGATTTCGTGGCAAGCAGGCCTGTTGGTGGCGGTATGGGCTGGGCTGATGGCCCTCGCTCGGGTGGCTATGGGGGTGCATTACCTCAGCGATGTGTTGGCTGGGATGCTCTTGGGCGCGCTTCTGGGGGGATTGACACTGGCTTTGAGGTAGCCTGCTGGTATAATGGAAGACATGGATACTCGGGCAAAACTTCAACAGGCGCTTAAAGACGCCATGCGCCAAAAGGACGACTTGCGCAAGCGCACCATTCGTTCGGCCTTGGCCGCTTTGAAACTGGCGGAAGTTGAGGCTGGCGGCGCTTTGGATGAGCAGGCGCAATGGGCTGTTCTCCAAAAGGAAATCAAAATGCGCCGCGAGGCCATCGAAGGCGCGCAGAAGGCTGGCCGAGACGATTTGATTGCCGAAGCGCAGGCCGAGATTGCGGTATTGCAGGAATTTTTGCCGCCTGCCCTGGATGACGAGGCCCTGGAAGCCCTGGCTCGGGAAGCCATTGCCGAAGTCGGCGCGACCTCCATGCGTGAAATGGGCAAGGTCATGGCTGTGCTGATGCCGCGGGTGCAGGGCCGCGCGACGGGCGGGCAGGTCAGCCAGGTGGTGCGTCGCCTGCTCCAACAAAACGGCTGACGCCGTTGGCAACCTTATGCGAGTGGTGCTTCCTTCTCCCCCTATGGCGTCGCGGCCGCGCCCTTCCGCGCGGGCGCCCTTGCGTCGCGCGTCTAAATGGCTCTTAGGGCTGATCGTCTTGGCTCTGGCCGCGGGCATTATGTGGCTCAGCACCGCGGAAGATAGCCTCACCCTCCACGCGGGCGAAGTCGCGCCGCGGGATATTTTGGCGCCATACAGCCACACGTTTGAAAGTCAGGTGCTCACCGAAAAGAAACGGGAAGCCGCGGCTCAGGCGGTTTCCAAGGTGTATGCACCGCCCGATGCAGACATTGGCCGCCGCCAACTGGAACGCTTGCGCGCCGCACTGACCTTCATCACTGCTGTGCGCAACGACCCTTACGCAACACCCGAAGAAAAAATGCGCGATTTGGCGGCCATTCGGGGGCTCAACCTCTCGCCTGACGAAGCCCGTTATCTCCTCAGTTTAGACGAACAACGCTGGCAAACCGTCCAGAACGAAGCGCAGCGCGTGCTGGAAACCATGATGCGCGCGCCCATCCGAGAAGACCAACTGGATGAAGCCCGCCGCAATGTACCCGCGTTTATTGATTTGACCCTGCCCGAAAGGCAGGCTGTGTTGGTGCAACGGCTGGTTGAGGCGTTTTTGGCGCCCAACAGCCTTTACAGCCCCGAACTCACCGAGGCCGCCCGCGAACGCGCCCGATCCTCGGTTCAGCCTGTGATGCGTTCCTTCCGCCGGGGCGAAACCATCGTCCAGCGTGGGCAGGTGCTCACCGATGCCGACATCGAAGCCCTGCGGGAATATGGCCTGCTCCAGGGCACAGCCCGCTGGCAGGCGCTTTTGGCGCCGCTGGTATTGGTGCTGGTTTCGTTCCTGGTGTTGGCGCTCTATTTGCATTACCGCCGCCCCGATCTGTGTGATAGTGCGCGTGAACTCATCCTCATTGGCACCACGTTCTTGGTCACCCTGGCCGGCGCTCGGCTGGTGATGCCAGGGCACATTGTGTTGCCTTACCTGTATCCGCTGCCCACGTTTACCCTGCTTTTCTTCCTGCTTTTCCGCGCCGAAACCGCGCTGGTGTTCACCGTGCCTCTGCTGGGGCTGAGCCTCTATAATTTGCCGCATGGCTATGAATTGATGCTCTACAACGCGCTGGTGGCGGTGATAGGCATTGTGCTGTTGGGGCGAGCCCAGCGTATGCGCAACTTTTTGGCCACAGGCGCGGGCATGGCCTTGACCGGCGGCGCGGTGTTAGTGGCCACGCGGCTGGCTTCCCCGGCGACGGATTTGCTCGGCCTGATTACCCTTTTGGGCGCCGCGGCCATCAACGGCCTGCTTTCGGCGGCTTTGGCCTTGGTGTTGCATTATTTCCTCGCCCCCATGTTGGGCCAGGTCACGCCCCTGCAGTTGCTGGAACTCTCGCGGCCCGACCAGCCTTTGTTGCAGTTTTTGCTGCGCCAGGCACCAGGCACATATCAACACAGCCTGCAGGTGGCGAATTTGGCTGAGCAGGCGGCCAAGGCCGTCAAGGCCGATCCGCTTTTGGTGCGGGTGGGCGCGCTTTACCACGATGTGGGCAAAGCCCTCAACCCCCAGTTTTTCATCGAAAATCAGCCCCCTGGCAGCGTCAATCCCCACAAGGAACTCTCGCCCGTGGAAAGCGCGCAAATCATCATTCGGCACGTCACCGATGGCCTGCATCTGGCGCAGCAGTATCGCTTGCCCCAGCGTTTGCAGGATTTCATTGCCGAGCACCACGGCACCATGCTGACCCGTTACCAATATGCCAGGGCGATTGAGGAAGCAGGCGGCGACGCGGGCAAGGTCAACCCTGAAGACTTCCGCTACCCAGGCCCACGGCCGCAGAGCAAGGAAACCGCGTTGGTCATGCTGGCCGACGGGTGCGAAGCCCGCGCCCGGGCAGACCGCCCCCCTGACGAACACGCCCTGCGTCGCCTGGTGCACGATACCATCACCGACCGTATCCGCCAGGGACAGTTGACCGATACCGACCTGACCTTGCGAGACCTCAAAGCCATTGAAGACACGTTCGTCTCGACCCTCAAAGGCATTTATCACCCCCGCATCAAATACCCTGAAATCCACGGGCAGAAGACTATTCCCGTAGCCCAAGCCGTGCAGGAAGCCCTGCCCGCGCGGGAGACTGCTGATGTCCAAGATATACCTGCAGATTGACGAGCCTTACCAGCCCCATGTGGACCGCGAACAACTGGAAGCCGCAGTGGAAGAAGCCTTGCGGCATCAGCGCGCGCCCCAAGAGGCTTCCCTGAGTTTGCGGATTGCGTCGGACGAGCCTGTGCGGGTGTTGAATGCCCGCTATCGTGGGGTGGACAAGGCCACGGATGTGCTTTCCTTCCCCGATGGTAGCCCCGACCCTGAAACCGGTGCGCCTTATTTGGGCGACATTATCATTGCCTACCCCCAGGCCGAAGCCCAGGCTCAAAAGGGTGGGCACCCGGTGATGTGGGAATTGTGCTTGCTGACCGTGCACGGCGTTTTGCACCTTTTGGGGCACGATCATGCCACCGAAGAGGAAAAAGCCCGCATGTGGGCTGCACAAAAGGAAATCTTGACCCGTTTGGGTTGTCCCCTTGATCCGCCATGAGTTATTTTCGTTCTCGTCTGCGTGCTTTTCGGTATGCTTTTCAAGGGTTGGCTTATCTGCTGCGAAGCCAACCCAATGCTCGTATTCACGCCACCGCCACCCTGGCCGTGGTGGCACTGGCCGCGTGGTTGGCGTTGCCGTTGACCTCGTGGGCCTTGTTGGTGCTGGCGATGGGCCTGGTATGGAGCGCAGAGGCATTGAACACCGCGCTGGAAGCCGCGGTTGATTTGGCCTCGCCAGAGATTCACCCGCGCGCCAAAGAAGCCAAAGACGCGGCCGCGGCAGGGGTGCTTTTGGCCGCGTTTGCGGCCGCGGTGGTGGGCTTTTTGGTGCTGGGACCGCCGCTGTATGCGCGGTTGTTTGCCCCGTGAAGCAGGAGAGACCTTCATGGATGCTGAACAGACGGCTTCCCAGGTGCAAGTCGTGCGCTATCGTGCCGCGGGCGGGGTGATTGTTCACCCTTCGGGGCGGGTGCTGGTGCTGGAACGCCCCAGCCGCCGCGAAGTGCGTCTGCCCAAGGGGCATATTGACCCCGGCGAAACGCCTTTGCAGACCGCCCTGCGGGAAATTGCAGAAGAGGCAGGCTTCCAAAACCTCAAAATACTGGCCGATTTGGGGATTCAGGATGTCAAGTTTACGTATCAAAATCGGCCTTATGAGCGGCAGGAGCATTATTTCCTTTTCTTGCGGGAAGGCGGCCTGGTTCCAGAACGTCCGCCAGAGTCGCAGTTTCAGCCCTTGTGGCTTCCCTGGGAAGAAGCCGAGCAAAAGTTGACGTACGCGCCTGAGCGCGAGTGGGTGCGCCGTGCCCATCGTGCCTGGCAAGCGCAGCAAGCCGCGTGAGAGAGGAGTTGGCAATGACATTGGCTTTTCGGTTTGGTACTGTGGGTACGCCTAAATCCGCGCCCAAAAAGCCTGGCGGCAGTGTGGGCGCGATTTTGCGCTTGCATGAATTGGGTTTGGACGCGCTGGAACTTGGCTGGGTGCGCGCGGTGCGGGTGAGCGAAAAGACCTGCGCGGCCATCAAAGCCGCGGGAGAAGAGCACGACGTCGCGCTCAGCGTGCATGCGCCTTACTTCATCAACCTCAACGCGGACGATGAGGAATGGCCCAAGTCGCGGCGGCGTTTGATGGATGCCGCGTATTACGGGTATTTGGCTGGCGCGACCGACATTGTGTTTCACCCTGGCTCTTATTTTGGCCGTCCCCCCGATGAGGTGCTCCCCAAGGCCATTGCCCGGCTGGAGGGTGTGGTCGAGGAACTCCAATCCCAAGGTGTGCATGTGACCCTGCGGCCGGAAACCATGGGCAAGGCCGCGGTCATTGGCTCGGTGGAAGATACCCTCGCGATGAGCCAGGCCGTGCCCCATGTGGCGCCGTGTTTGGATTTTGCCCACCTGCACGCCCGCCCAGGCGATGGCAGCATGAACACTTACGACGAGTGGGCGCGGGTGTTGGAGGCGTATGGCAAAGCCTTGGGCGATGAAGCCCTGAAGCATTTGCACATCCACCTCTCGGGAATCGAATATGGCCCTAAAGGGGAACGCAACCATCTCAAGTTTGAGGAAGCCGACTTGGATGTGCAGGCCATTTTCCGCGCGCTAAAGGATTTTGGGGCAGAAGGCCGCATTTTGTGCGAAAGTCCGGTTTTGGAGGAAGACGCCTTGCTGCTCAAGCGGTGGTGGACGGAAATGACTGCCTGACCCTGGCCACACGCTGAGTTGCAAAACTTGCTCTGCATCCGTTTCAGGAGGTTGTTATGCCAGTCCGACGTGCTGACGAAGTGCCCTATCAGGAGATTGGGGCCGCGGAGAAGACGTACATTCAGTTTCTCATTCCGCCCGATGAAGGCCCGCATTTTGCAATGCGCCGCATTACCATGAAGCCCGGCGGTGGGATGCCCAAGCACACCAACACGGTGGAGCATGAGCAGTATGTGCTTCAAGGCCGCGGGCAGGTCGCCATTGGCGACGAGGTATATGAAGTCCAGCCCGGCGATGTGATGTTCATTCCCGCGGGCGTGCCTCACTGGTACCGTAACATTGGCGAGGAGGATTTCGTTTTCCTGTGTTTGGTGCCCAACCTGCCTGACGAAGTGCAAGTGTTGGCGTAACCACTAACCAAGAAGGCGATGGGGCCCGCCGTTAAATGCCGAAAGGCTGATGGCTCCTGCTTACAACATCTTATCTTTGCACGGAGGTGTTTCGGCATGGCGAGGCCATCGCTCCTGGTTGCCATTGGCGTCGGGGGCTTCCTCGGCGCGATTATGCGATATTTGGTAAGTGGCTGGGTACAAGATTGGTCGCGAAGCGTAAGTTTCCCTTACGGCACGGTAGCGGTCAATCTGTTGGGTGCATTCCTTTTGGGTTTCCTGGCCTATTTGGGGGAGCAGTATCGGGTGTTTTCCCCAGAGGCGCGGGCGCTGGTGCTCGTGGGCTTTCTGGGCGCGTTTACGACGTTTTCGACGTTTGAGTGGGAAACGTTCAATTTGTTCCACGACGGCGAAACGTTGGCTGGTGTGCTTTATGCCGGAGGGCAGGTCTTTTTAGGGTTCTTGGCGGTCTGGATGGGCCGCGTTTTGGCTGCTGCTGTGTGGAGGTGAGCCATGAAACTCCCGGAAGAAGGGGCGCTGTTGCGCATCTTCATTGGCGAAGATGACCGCTATGACCACAGGCCGCTTTACGAATGGCTGGTGTTGCAAGCCCGGGAAGCCGGCCTGGCAGGGGCGACCGTGGTGCGAGGCATTATGGGCTACGGCTCCAGCAGTCGCAGAATCCATACCACAAGGTTGTTGCGCCTTTCGGAAGATTTGCCCGTGATTGTGGAAATCGTGGACACGGAAGAGAGGCTTGAGGCCTTCCTGGATCGTGTGGCAGATGCCATCCAGGAAGGCCTTGTCACTTTAGAGAAAGCGCGGGTCAAGATTTATCGTGGGCGCGCGTAACCTTGCGCGGTTTTGGGCTGTGCTTTGGGCAGTAGGGTGTGAGGCAGGAGCCTTAGCCCTCGCGCGTGCACCTCAGAGCAACCCCCTTGACGCCCGCATCTAAGCCCGCTACAATTTGAGTAGATTCTCGGCCGGGGTGCCTTGCTCCCGGATGGGCAGGCTTAAAGGCGAAGCCGGTGAAAGTCCGGCGCTGTCCCGCAACTGTAACCCACCTCTTGGTGGGAAGCCAGGTCGCCCGCCCCGGTCGGTTTCCACGCCCTCGCGGAAGGGAGTGGGAACGCAAGCGCCAAAGGCGCCTTTGTGTTTCCCTTCCCCCTGTCCGATGGGCAGGGGCTTTTTTGTTCTCCCTCTCCGCGAGCACCCACATTATCCTTATCTTTTTCTAAGGAGGTGCTCGTGTCCCGGAAAGTCTTTTCCCTCGTCACTGTGCTTGTGGCCTTGGCACTGGCGTTGAGTGCCTGCGGGCAGGCTGCGACGCCCACACCGGAACCCACTGCGGTTGTCACCGAAGCGCCCGCGTCGCCTACGCCTGTGCCGCCGACCCCCACCCCGGTGCCGCCCACGGCCACACCCACCCAGGAGCCCATCACCCTGACCGATGGCCTGGGCAACACCGTCACCCTGGAGCAGCCCGCCCAACGGATCGTGGCCTTGGCGCCTTCCATCACCGAAAGCCTGTTTGCCATTGGCGCGGGCGGGCAAATCGTCGCCCGGGATGACAATTCCAAATTCCCGGCTGAAGCCGAGCAAATCCCCAGCGTGGGCGGCTTGTGGGGCGATTTGCCTCTGGAAACCATCCTTTCTTATCAGCCCGATTTGGTCATCGTCGCGGAGATCATCTCGCCCGACAAGGTCAAGCAGATGCAGGATGCGGGCCTGACCGTGTTTTGGGTGCCCAACCCCAAAGATTTCGACGGCTTGTATAAAAACCTGCGTGATTTGGCCAAACTGACCGGTCACGAAGAGGAAGCCGAAAAACTCATCGCGCAACTGCAGGAGCGCGTCCAGGCTGTGGAAGACGCCCTGGCTGACGTGACCGATGAACCGTTGGTGTTCTACGAACTGGACGGCACCGACCCCGCGAACCCCTGGACCACAGGGCCCAACACCTTCATCTCCAATACCATCAAAATGGCCAAAGGGCGCAACGTGGGCGACGTGTTGGACAAGGCTTGGGCGCAAATCAGCACCGAGGAATTGGTCAAACAGAACCCCGACATCATCCTGCTGGCTGATGCGCCCTATGGCGTGACGCCTGAGTCGGTGGCTCAGCGCCCTGGCTGGGACGCTATCAAGGCGGTCAAGGAAGGCAAGGTTTATCCCTTTGACCCCAACTTGCTGAGCGTGCCCGGCCCGCGGCTGGTGGATGGGCTTGAGACCCTGGCCGTGATGCTGCATCCGGACGTGTTCTGCGCCAAGGATTTGACCCAGCACCTGGAACAAAATCTTGTTGGCGCGGTCTGCAATCCGTAGTTGTTCTGTCCCAGGGGGATGAAGCCGTCCGCGGCTTCATCCCCCGTCTTTTACTGGGGTTTTCATGTCTTCTCGCTGGTTACGTGCTTTGACGCTCAACATCGTGCTGTTGATTTTGGCCGCGGGGTTGAGCGTCGCGGTTGGGGCGGTAACCATTCCCTTGAAAGATTTGGGCCGCTTGTTGTGGCACGCGGTCCGAGGGCTTCCCGCGCCGCAAGACGTGCCATCCTATTACGCCACCATTGTGTTTGACCTGCGGTTGCCCCATGCCGCGCTGGTGCTCTTGGCGGGCTCGGCTTTGGGGAGCAGTGGCGCGGCTTATCAAGGCGTGTTTCGGAACCCCCTGGCCGACCCCTACTTGCTGGGAGTGGCCTCGGGCGCGGGTTTGGGCGCGGTGGTGGCCTTGAGCCTCGCCTGGCCTCAAACGCAAGGCGGCATGTTCGGCCTGCCCGCGGCCGCATTCCTGGGCGCGGTGGTGACCGTGGCCCTGGTGTATGCCCTTGCCCGGGTGGATGGCACGGTGCCGGCGACCACCCTCATTTTGGCGGGGGTGGCTGTGGGCGCGCTGGCCACGGCTTTGACCTCGTTCCTCATGTTGCAGTCGGAAGGCACCCTGCGGCGGGCAATGACGTATTTGATGGGCGGCGCGCCGTTGGGTGGCTGGGCGCCTGTGCTGGCCATGCTGCCTTATTGGCTGGTCGGGCAGGCGGTTTTGCTGGCTTCTGGCCACGCCCTCAACGTGCTTCAGTTTGGCGAAGAGCAAGCCCAACAGTTAGGCCTGCACGCCCAACGGGCAAAAACTGTGATTTTGGCCGCGGCTTCCCTCACTACTGCCGCGGCTGTGGCTTTTGCAGGCATCATTGGGTTCATTGGTTTGGTTGTGCCGCACATTGTGCGTTTGCTGTGGGGGGAAGATTACCGTTGGGAAATTCCCCTTTCGCTTTTGGGCGGTGGCACGGCTTTGCTGCTTTCGGACTTGCTCGCACGCACTCTACTGGCGCCGCAAACCCTGCCAGTGGGCATTGTGACCGCGTTGTTTGGCGCGCCGTTTTTCCTGTGGGTGCTTCAGCGCACCAAGCGCCAGGCCGCCTAAGTTGGTTTGGGAGTTGTGCTCATGGCTTTGGAAATCATCCATCTTTCAGCTTGTTATGGCGAGCGCCGGGTGTTGCATGGTGTGGATTTGACCCTGCCGCGCGGAGAAATTCTGGCGCTGGTAGGCCCTAACGGCGCGGGGAAGACCACACTTTTGCGGGTGCTGAGCGGCACGTTGCGGCCTTGCAGTGGCGCGGTGCGGTGGGAAGGCGTGGATTTGCTGGCACTTTCCCCACGGGAGCGCGCACAGTTGGTGGCAGTGGTGCCGCAAGCGCGTGATTTGCCCGCGGCTTTTACTGTGGAGCAGGCTGTTACCTTGGGGCGGACCCCTTACCTCTCTTGGCTGGGCGCGCCTGGGCCTCGTGATCGCCAGGCCGTTGAACGGGCGCTGGCCGAAACCGATTTGCTCCCTTTGGCCTCGCGGCGGTTGGCGCAGTTGTCGGGCGGCGAACAACAGCGGGTGCTTTTAGCCCGTGCGTTGGCACAAGAAACACCCATCCTCTTGTTGGATGAACCCACAACCCATTTGGACCTTCGCCATCAAGCCAATATCCTGCGGCTGGTACAGCAATTCAGCCGTGAGCGTGGCTTGACGGTGCTCATGGTCATTCACGACCTCAATTTGGCCGCCCGCTTTGCCGATCGGGTGGCGCTGTTCGACCACGGCACAGTATTGGCTGTGGATGAGCCAGAGGCTGTGCTCACGGCTGATCGGATTGCTGAGGTGTATCACACCTCGGTCAATGTTTTGCACATTCCACAGGGGCATCCGGTGGTGGTGCTGGCCGAATGAGCAAGCCTTGGCCTGTTGCCGAAGCGCATGGCAAAAAGGTGCAAATTTCAGCACGAAACGCGACACGCAATGTCATCCAATGACAGTAAACAGTACAGCAGGTAACGCCCCCGGCCAGTTTTTTTATGCCTGGCACAGCATAAGCGGATTCCAGATGCCAAAGGCAGTGGGCGGCTGGGTGGCTTTGCAATTTGAAGCGGTGGAGGCAAAAATGAGCAATGCGAAATTTGTAATTCCCCCTTTTGATCAACAGGCTGCTGAGGCCGCGCGGGCGCGGCAGGCACAATTGACCAAGCCCGCGGGAAGCCTGGGACGGTTGGAAGAGCTGGCGGTGCAGTTGGCGGGCATTACCGGCAAGGTGACCCCCGAGATTTTGCACAAGAGCATCATTATCATGGCCGCCGACCACGGTGTGACCGCGGAAGGCGTGAGCGCCTATCCCAGCGAGGTTACCGCGCAGATGGTGCTCAACTTCCTGCGGGGCGGCGCGGCCATTAGCGTGCTGGCTCGTTTTACAGGCAGCCGTTTGACCGTGGTGGATGTTGGCGTGGCTTCTGACCTTCCTGATGCCAATGGTTTGCTCAAGCGCAAGATCGCAGCGGGCACGCGCAACATGGTGCAGGAACCCGCGATGACCCGCGAGCAGGCTTGGCAGGCCCTGGAAGTGGGCGTGGAAGTTGTGGAAGAGGAAGTAGAGCAAGGGTTGGACATTTTGGTGCTGGGCGAAATGGGCATTGGCAACACCACCGCGGCCGCGGCAGTGGCCTGCGCGCTGGGCGGCTTCCGTGCAGAGGAAATCGTTGGCCGTGGCACGGGCGTGGACGAGGCCGGGTGGCAGCGCAAGGTGCAGGCGGTGAAGCGGGCGCTGGCGCGGGCCAACCCCGACCCGGAAGATCCCATTGGGGTGCTGGCCGAGGTGGGCGGCTTTGAAATCGGCGGCCTGGCAGGCGCGATGCTTGCGGCCGCGTCCCATCGGGTGCCGGTGTTGGTGGATGGTTTCATTGCCACTTCTGCGGCGATGCTGGCCGCGGCGTTGGCGCCGGAAGTCCGTCATTATTTCATTGCCGCACACCGCTCTGAAGAGCAGGGGCATGGTCAGATGTTAGCCTTTTTGGGGCTTCGACCCTTGCTCGATTTGGGGCTTCGCTTGGGCGAGGGCAGTGGTGCGGCGTTGGCTTTGCCCTTGGTGGAAGCCGCGGCGCAACTCCATGCCCACATGGCCACCTTTGCGGAAGCAGGCGTGGCCGAACGCGAGGATTGACGTGATTGCACGGATACGCCGGCTGGGCCGTGCCTGGGGCGCGGCAATGCGCTTTTTGACCACCATCCCCTGGGGACGGTGGGAGCGGGTCACTCCCGACGATTTAGGCTGCGCGGCCGCGCTGTTTCCCTGGGTGGGAGGACTGCTTGGGGTAGCCGTGTGGGCTGTGCGGTGGGGTGTGTTGGCTGTGGGTGGGTCGGCTTCCCTTGCGGCCGCGTTGGCTTTGGCTGCGTGGGTAGCGCTTACAGGTGGACTCCATCTGGATGGGCTTATGGACGCGGCCGACGGCCTTTTTGGGGGGCGTTCACCTGAGCATCGGCTGGAGATTATGCGCGACGAGCGGGCTGGTGCGTTTGGCGTGTTGGCCGCGGTGTTGGTCTTGCTGGTCAAGTATGCCGCGCTGGAAACCGCCCCTGCCGCGGGGGTGATATGGGCGCCCGTGGTGGGACGCTGGGCGCTGACCGCCGCGATGGCGGCGTTCCCCTATGCGCGAAAGGCGGGGCTGGGGCGCATGTGGTTCGACCAGGTGGATGGCCGGGTGTTGTTGGCCGCAACCGCGGGGGTGATGTGGATGGGATTGGTGTTGGCCCAGCCTTGGCTGTGGGCGTGGTGGGCTGTGGCCGCGGCAGCAGGTTGGCTGGCGGCGCGCTGGACCCTGCAACGGGTGCCCGGGCTTACGGGCGATGTGTATGGCGCGTTGGCCGAATTGACCGAAGCCCTGGTGTTGGTGCTAAGCGCCTTGTGGGCTTGAGATGTGGTATAAGTAACCTGGATTGCGGATAAGCTTTACGGGGTATCGTGCTGAGCGGAGCGACCAACGGGAGCGCAGTCGAAGCGCCCAAAAGTGCCTTTGTTCTGTGTTTCGATTACGATTGTTTCGCACTCTCCGCTCAACGCGATAGTTTTTCCTTTCTGATTACCTGACACAAATTAGTGTTATTGCAAGGCTGTTTGGTTTTGAGGCACGCAGGTGCCCCTCCTCGCCCTGAGGGAGAGGAGGGGGCGGGGGAGGTGAGGGCGAAATGGTTTATTTTGTTTTTTTC
>JAADCW010000103.1 GCA_013154225.1 Chloroflexota bacterium | reverse complement strand
ATCTCTCCATTTTGGCGCGTCCGCGCTGGTATAATCAACGCATGGCCATTTTGCGCGCAGACGCGTTGGAATTCATCAGCCGTTCGGCTGGGCAAACCCGCCGCCTGGGCATGCGCCTTGGCGCGTGGTTGCAGCCTGGCGACGTCCTCGCTCTGGAAGGCGACTTGGGCGGGGGCAAGACCACGTTTGTCCAGGGATTGGTGGCTGGCTGGGGCTCCACCGAACAAGCCTCCAGCCCAACTTTTGTGCTGGTCAACGTCTATCCTCGCGAAGACGGCGCGCGGCTGTATCACATGGACGCATACCGCCTTTCGGGCCCAGAAGAAGCCCTGGATTTGGATATTGAAGCCATGTGGGAAGAGGGCCCCCTGGTTGTGGAATGGGCCGACATCATTGCTGAGGCCCTGCCGCCCAACCGCCTGACCATCGGCTTCAAGTGGCTCACCGAATCCCAACGAGTGCTCACGTTTTACCCCGAAGGCGAACGGGCGCGCGACCTGGCGCGCCGCCTACGCGCGGCCATCTTACGCGGGGTGTAAACGCCAGGCCGTCGCCGCTTCATCCCCTAACTTTTCAGGTAGGCTATCTGCCATGCTTCTCGCCCTTGACACTTCCACAACTCAAATTGGCGTTGCCCTCTACGACGGCCAGCGCGTTTTGGCCGAGGTTTACTGGCAAAGCGGGCGCCGTCACACCCAGGAACTCGCGCCGCTGGTGGCCGAAGTGCTGGCCCATACCGGCTTCACCGCAGACGACATCCAAGCCATTGGCGTCGCGCTGGGGCCTGGCTCGTTCACTGGCTTACGCATTGGGCTGGCCTTTGCCAAGGGCATGGCGCTGACCCAAAAAATCCCTCTGGTGGGCATCCCCACGCTGGATGCCGTGGCCGAGGCTGTGCCTGTGGATGAAGCCTTCCCCACGCTGGCCGCGGTATTGCCCGCGGGGCGGGGCCGGCTGGCTGTGGGCTGGTATCAGGCTCAGGAAAACCGCTGGCAGGCCCAGGGCCAACCCGAAGTGCTCACAGCCCAAGACCTCAACGCGCGCATCCGCAAACCGACCGTGGTTTGTGGGGAAATGAGCGCAGAAGAACGCAGCCGCCTGGCACGCAAATACAAAACCGTACGCCTGCCCTCGCCGGCCATGTGCGCCCGCCGCCCCGCGTATCTGGCAGAACTGGCCTGGCAACGCTGGAAACAAGGCCAAACCGATTCGCCGGCTTCCCTGGCGCCCATCTACCTGCACACCGGCACCCCTATTCCGGCATGAGCACGGTGACCATCCGCCCCATGCGGGACGAGGACGTGCCCGCAGTGCAGGAAATTGACCGCCTGGCCTTTCCTGTGCCCTGGCCGCCTTCGGCCTATCCCCACGAACTGCACCACAGCCCACATTCCCACTTATGGGTTGCCGAACTCGAAGGCCAGGTGGTGGGCTTTGCAGTGCTGTGGCTGATTGTGGACGAAGCCCACATTGCCACCATTGCGGTGCACCCTGATTTTCGCCGCCAAGGCATTGCCCGCCAACTAATGGAAACGCTGCTGGCCGCGGCCCGACAACACCAGGCCCGCCTGGCCACGCTGGAAGTGCGGGCAAGCAACACGGCCGCGCAGGCGCTCTATCAGCAATACGGTTTTCAAGTGGTGGGGCGCCGCCCCAAATATTACACCGATAACCACGAAGATGCGCTCATCATGACAGTGATGTTAGATAAGGAAGAAGGAGCAAGCCATGACGCCTGAAGAAATTCTGGCTGCCGTTGCCGAAGAAGTCAAAAACTGCACCAAATGTCCTCTGCATTTGGCGCGGCGCAAAGCCGTTCCTGGCGAGGGGCCTGCCAACGCCAAAATCATGTTCATCGGCGAAGCGCCTGGCTTCCACGAAAACGTGCAAGGGCGGCCATTTGTGGGCGCGGCTGGCGAATTTTTGGACGAACTGCTCGCAAAGGCCGGGCTGAAGCGCTCCGAAATCTTCATCACCAACGTGGTCAAATGCCGCCCCCCCGGCAACCGCGACCCCGAACCTCAAGAATTGGCCGCATGCGAGCCCTACCTTGACCGCCAAATTCGGGCCATTCGCCCCAAGATCATCGTGACCTTAGGGCGCTTCTCCTTGGCAAAATTTGTCCCCAACCCCAAAATCAGCCAAATGCACGGCAAACCTATTCGGCTGCGCGGGCAGTTGATCGTGCCCATGTATCACCCCGCGGCCGCGCTGCATCAGCCTTCTTTACGCAAAATCGTCGAAGCAGACTTCGCGCGCCTGCCCGAAATCATCGCCCAGGCCGAAACCATCGAAGAAACCGAACTTGCCCCTGAGCCCCAAGAGGGGAGCAGCAAGCCCAAGCCCAAACAACTCTCGCTCTTTTAGCGCCCAACAAAATATACGGGCTTCCACGGAGGAAGCATGGCAACCTATTTGGTTACCGGCGTGGCCGGGTTCATTGCCTCTCGGGTCGCCGAGATGCTGTTAGACGCAGGCCACACGGTCATCGGGATAGACAACCTCAACAACGCCTACGACCCACGGCTCAAAACCTACCGCCTGGGGCGTTTGCAAGGCCGCGAAGGCTTTACCTTCCAGCACATGGACATCACCGACAAGGACGCGGTGCTGGCGCTGGGGGAAAACACCGCTTTCGACGCGGTCATCAACCTGGCCGCGCGGGCTGGGGTGCGCGCCAGCGTAGAAAACCCGTGGGTTTACATTGACACCAACACCACCGGCGCGCTCAACCTGCTGGAAATGTGCCGCCGCCACAACGTGCCCAAGTTTGTGCAGGCGTCCACTTCCAGCCTCTACGGCGAAGGCAACCCCGTGCCCTACCGGGAAGACGCCCAAACCGACCGTGTCCTTTCCCCTTATGCGGCCAGCAAAAAAGCCGCGGAAGCGTTGTGCTACACTTATCACCGCCTTTATGGGCTGGATGTAACCGTCTTCCGCTACTTTACCGTGTATGGCCCCGCGGGGCGCCCAGATATGGCGCCCTTCCGCTTTGTGCAGTGGATTAGCGAAGGCCGCCCCCTGCGGCTCTTTGGCGATGGCTCCCAATCACGCGACTTCACCTACGTGGACGACATTGCCCGCGGCACCATTTTGGGGCTCAAACCTCTGGGCTACGAGGTCATCAACCTGGGCAACGACCGCCCCTACACCGTGAGGGAACTCATCGCGCTCATTGAAGAAGCCGTAGGGAAACAGGCCAACATCGTCCACGAACCCCGCCACCCCGCGGACGTGGAAACCAC
>JAADCW010000132.1 GCA_013154225.1 Chloroflexota bacterium | reverse complement strand
CTTCCAGCGTGATAGGCTGGCCATCAATGCGCAGCACCCAGGCCGCAAGCAGCAGCACCACCAAAAAGAACCCCGCAAAAGGCGCAATCACCCGCACAAACTGCCCCAGGGGCACCTGATAGTGCCAATAGATGAACAAATTTTGCGGGTTGCCAAAGGGGGAAAGCGCGGAGCCCGCGTTCGCGGCCAGGGCTTCCAAAATGACCAACCAATCCTTGCGGCGCACCCGCAGCAACATGGTCAGCGGCACAATGGTCAGCAAAGCCACGTCGTTAGTCACCAGCATGGAAAAGAAGAACGTCGCCAAGACCAGTTTGAAAGCCACGCCCTGGCCCTGCTCCAAACGCCGCGCGACCCGTTCCAACACCCGGTGCTCTCGCAAGCCTGTGGTAACCACAAAAAGCACGAACAAAATATAGAGAATCTGCAAATCGGAAGTGGTGTATGTAGGCACGCGGCGCAAAGCCAGGGATGTACCCAGCAAGCCCGCCAACGCCAGCACAAACAACCATTCTGTTTTGACAAAACCCAAAATTCTTTGCTTCGCCATGTTTCACCTCGTTGTGTTGCTTTATTCCACCCTTACCATAACAAACCGAGGTGAAAGAAATCCAAAGAAAAGATGAAGACTTTTTGAAGATTTTTCAGGGGGAAAGCAAACCGTGCCATCATCCACCCGCTTTTATGACATTGCCGCGCTTTTTGTCTGCACTTCAGCCCAATTCCCCTTGACACAGCCCGCCATTCCCGCTAAAATGAGTATGGGAGCGCTCCCAAAACCAACCCAAGGTCTTGTTATGCCTACTTTGGAGGAAGTTGCACAGCGCAGTGGGGTCTCTCGCTCCACCGTCTCACGGGTCATCAACAACGATCCCCACGTGAGCGAGGAAACCCGCCAAAAAGTCCTTCAGGCCATCGCAGAGTTGGACTACCACCCCAACGCGGTTGCCCGCAGCCTTGCCGCGGGACACACCCAAATCATCGGGCTGGTCATCCCTACTGCGGTGGCCATGCTTTTTAGTGACCCTTACTTCCCGCGCCTGATTCAGGGGGTTGCCGCAGAATGCAACGCGTCCGATTATTCCGTCATGCTCTGGATTGGCGAACCCGAATATGAACGCCGCACCATTCACCGCCATCTCAACAGCGGCCTTTTGGATGGCATTATCGTGGCTTCTGCCGTACGCGGCGATCCGGTCGTCTCTGCCCTTCAGCAGAGCGGCCTTCCTTTTGTTATGGTGGGGCGCCCCGATGATCCCACGATTAGTTATGTAGATGTGGATAACGTCCACGGCGCGCGCGAAGCCGTGCTCCATTTGCTGCGCCAGGGCTACCGCCGGGTGGCCACCATCACCGGCCCCCTCAACACCGCCGCGGCCTTTGACCGCCTGGAAGGTTATCGCGCCGCGCTTCAAAGCCGCGGCATTGCCGTGGACGAAAACTTGATTGCCGAAGGCGACTTTACCGAAGAAAGCGGCGTCTTGGCTATGCGAAAACTCCTTCCCCACAAACCCGACGCGGTGTTCTGCGCCAGCGATACCATGGCCCAAGGCGCCATGCGGGTGATTCGCGGCGAAGGTTTGCGCATCCCTGAGGATATTGCCATTGTTGGCTACGACGATATGCCCTTTGCTGTCAACCTGGACCCGCCTTTGACGACCGTCCGCCAACCCATTGAGCGGATGGGACAAGAAGCCGTAAAACTGCTTTTGGATTTACTCGCACATCCCAACGACGGCCCCCACCGCCTTGTGCTCCCCACCGAACTGATTATCCGAGCCTCGACGGTAAGGGGCAACTCGTGAAAAACTTCCGCGACGCTTATTGGCCCCTGGAAGTTGCGTCGTGGGCGGCCAGCGGCAGTTCGAACACGGAACACGGACGCCGGCATGCCACCCAATAAGGTGTGCGGCCGGGCAGGACGCCCCAACAGCGCGACTTCCCCTGGAAAGGAGGTGGTCACGGCAAAACAACAGCAAGCATGGTGTTACGAACCCCATTCTATTCTCTTAGAAGATTCACGCCGTTTAGGAGGACAAGATGCGCAAGTGGTTGATGGTGCTATCCGCCCTGGTGGTTTTTAGTTTCTTTTTGCCCGCATGTGGGAGCGCTCCCACAGCGACCCCCGCCCCAACCCAAGAGGCCGCAGCCGAGGTGAACACCCCCGCACCTACGGAAGCGCCCACAGAAGCCCCTACCGAAGCCCCCTCGGAAGCCACCGAGCCTGTGGTCATCCGCTGGTTCGTCGGCCTGGGCACGGGCGGTAACCCCGAACAAATCGAAGCCCAGCAAAACGTGGTGGACCGCTTCAACGCTGAACACCAAGATATCCAAATCGAACTGGAAATCGTCCAAAACGACGTTGCCTACGACACGCTGAAAACCGAAATCGCCTCCGGTAATCCCCCCGACATCGTGGGGCCGGTGGGTATGCGCGGGGCCAATGAATTCGAGGGAATGTGGCTCGACCTGAGCGACCTCATCGAAAAGCACAATTACGACATGAGCGACTACGACCCCGCGACCGTGGAGTTCTACCGTGACAACAACGGCGCACTCCTCGGTATCCCCTTCGCGGTGTATCCTTCCTTCATTTACTACAACCGCGACCTCTTCGACGAAGCCGGGCTCCCCTACCCGCCGCACAAATACGGCGAACCCTATGCTGACGGCGATCCGTGGACCGTGGAGAAAATGGCTGAAATCGCGATGAAACTCACGGTGGACGCCAACGGCAATGACGCCACCAGCCCCGACTTCGACCCTGAACACATCGTCCAATTCGGTTACCTCACCCAGTGGACCGACCCGCGCGGCCAGGCCACCCTCTTCGGCCCCGGCAGTTTTGTGGATGAAAACGGGAACGCGCAAATCCCCGATAATTGGCGCGCCGCGTTCCACTGGTACTACGATGGCATGTGGAGCAAGTGGTTCATCCCCAACGGGCCCTATCAGGGCAGCGACCTCTTGGGCGCCGGCAATCCCTTCAACTCCGGCAACCTGGCCATGGCTCACTGCCATCTCTGGTACACTTGCTGTCTCGGCGACGTGGAAAACTGGGACATCGCGGCCACGCCTTCGTACAACGGCCAGATCACCAGCAAACTGCACGCGGATACGTTCCGCATCCTGAAGACCACCGAACACCCCGACGAAGCCTTCACAGTTTTGGCCTATCTGCTCGACGACGCGGCGCCCGACCTGCTGTTGGTTTACGGCGCGATGCCCGCGCACAAGAGCCTGCAAAAGGCCTTCTTCGA
>JAADCW010000108.1 GCA_013154225.1 Chloroflexota bacterium | reverse complement strand
AGATCCGGTGGCGCTTGATACAGCGGTCTACGCGGCCCTTGGGCTTCGTCCCGAGGAGGTCCCTCTCTGGCGGGTGGCCCAAAGAGCCGGCATTTTCGGGGCCTTTCCTCAAAACGTGCGGGCAGAAGGCCTCCCAGATCTCCGCAGCTTTGCCCTCCCGGAGACGCTGACGCCGATCACCTTCAACCCTTTGCGGCTCCTTAAAGGCCTTTTGAAACGCCTACGAGACCGGCTTACGGTCAAAAATTAAAGGTTTTACGAAGTTGTGGCGCATTTCTTGATTCACCCCGAGTTATTCATCTTTTTCCGAGCGTGTATAATTGGAGACAAAGTAAAATTGGTTGACCTCTCAAGCCAAACACAGGTCCGAAAACCTTGCGGCTGATCGTTCTCGAGCCCTGGTTCTTGGGCCCGGTTTGGGGGTTGTTTCCGCCGCGCGGGGATGGAGAAGAGGGCATGGTTGGGTGGGAAGCCTTCGTCCAGTGGATAAATGCACACAAAGACGCGCTCACTTTCCTCTTCGGAAGTGGGCTACTTCTCACCGTTTTGGCTGCTCTGAGGAAGGGTGTTCGCTGGCTGCTCCGCTGGCGCCGCGAGCGCCAGTTGCGCTCGGACGACAACCCCTTTATCGTGCTACCGCCTGGAAGCGACATCTTGAGCGAGGTCCTGCCTGACACTACCGATTCACCTCTTAGCGACCGCCGCATTCCTTACAAGGAGCGCGTTCCGGGCCGCAACATCTGCGAAGAGATGGAGAAAAAGTTAAAAGAGAAGCGCGCCCTGCTGGTGTGTGGACGGAGCGGCCTCGGCAAGACCCGGGAGGCCGCACACTTGGCCCAGATCTTGAACAACGAGGGCTGGACCGTGCTCTATTTGCCGCCCGATGCGTGGCTCGAGCCCCCGGCCCGCCTGCCCAAGGGCGTGCCCGGCCGCCGACTTCTTTTCTTTTTGGACGACCTAAGCCGCCGCTGTTACAGCTCCCGGCAGGAGATCAACCCGCGGGCTGAATCTCCGGCCCACCCCCTCACCTTGCCCTTTCAGGTGCGCCTGCGCAAGACGTTGGAAGCCTACGAGACCTTCTGCGGCAAGGGTGAAATCCTGGTGCTGGCCACCACGCGGGACGAGCGGGAGCCCGAATACGAAGGCGAACCTGCGGAGTGGGACAAACTGGAATGGGCGCGCTACCCCGAATTGTGGAACCGCTTCGAGTGTTATCACTTGCCCGAGCCCGACCCGCAGGTGGCCGCGGAGTTGCTGGCAGAAGTGGGGCAGGCCGCCGGCGTGCAAGTCGAGCAACCCGAAGTGTTGGCCCGCCACAACGACGGCACCCTGCGCAACCTGGTGGAGAACCTGCGTACCGCAGCCAACCCCTTTCGTGGCCGCCCGGTACTGAGCCTAAGAACCTTTCGCGACACTCTGCGCGGCACCTGGGAAGACCGCTACCGCCGCGCGGTGGAGCGCCACCCCGAAGCCCGGTATCTCTATCAGGCTGCGCTTCTGCTGCGGCGCTATGGTTTCCCCTTGCGGCGTTACACCCTGCTGCCTCTGGCCCGCTCGCTGATGGGCCCTGGGCGCTGGTGGGCCAAGTACTGGTGGGCCAAGTATATGTGCCTGCCCCGCGCACTGCGTTACCTGGAGCGCTACGAGGGTATTTACACCCCGCGCGATGGGCAGTTGGAGGTCGCGGGTCCGGTAAAAATTGACGAGCGAAAAATCATTGAGCAACTCATCTGTCTCGGCCAGAGATACCGCCTGGCAGACGCCTTGCACCACCTTGCCACGCGCCTCATGTGGCCCGAAGGCGCGGCGGATGCGGTCCACCACCCCGCCGCGGTGCGGATTCTGTGCCAGGTGGTGACCTGGCAGCCCGAGAACGCGGCTGCCTGGTATCGCCTGGGCGGTGCACTATACAAGGCAAAAAAGTACGACCAGGCCATTCAGGCCTTCCAAAAGGCCATTGACCTTGACCCCAACGACGCCTACCCCTGGAACGGCCTGGGGTTAGTGTATGAGGCCCGGGACAAATACGCCGAGGCCATTCGGTACTATCAGAAAACTCTTGAAATCGACCCCAAATACAAATGGACCTGGAACAATTTGGGCAATGTGTACAGCGATCTTGGCCGGTACGAGGATGCCATCGAGGCTTACCAGAAGGCCATTGCCCTCGACCCCAAAGACGCCGTCCCCTGGAACAACCTGGGCATTGTGTACCGACGCCTGGGCCGGTACGAGGATGCCATCGAGGCTTACCAGAAGGCCATTGCCCTCGACCCCAAAGACGCCGCCCCCTGGAACAACCTGGGCAATGTGTACAGCGATCTTGGCCGGTACGAGGATGCCATCGAGGCTTACCAGAAGGCCATTGCTCTCGATCCCAAAGACGCCGCCCCCTGGAACAATTTGGGCAATGTGTACAGTGATCTTGGCCGGTACGAGGATGCCATCGAGGTTTACCAGAAGGCCATTGCCCTCGACCCCAAATACGCCGCTCCCTGGAACGGCCTGGGCATTGTGTACCGACGCCTGGGCCGGTACGAGGATGCCATCGAGGCTTACCAGAAGGCCATTGCCCTCGATCCCAAGTTCAAATGGGCCTGGAACAATTTGGGCAATGTGTACCGTGATCTTGGCCGGTACGAGGATGCCATCGAGGCTTACCAGAAGGCCATTGCCCTCGACTCCAAAGACGCCGCTCCCTGGAACGGCCTGGGCACTGTGTACAGCGCTCTGGGCCGTTATAAGGAGGCTTTGAATGCCTATCGCAAGGCCGTGGAATTGGCGCCGGATGACGGTGTTTATCGCCTCGGGCTCATGGGGGCGCTCTTACGCCTAGGCCGAGAGGAGGAAGCCCTCCGAGAGGAGCAGTTTGTCCGATCGTTGATGACCAAGGAAAATGAATACAACCGGGTCTGCTTCGCCGCGCTCACGGGCGACAAGAACGAAGCCCTGCGCTTGCTCAAGATTACGCTGGAGAAAATCCCGGGTTTACGTGATTGGGCCCGTCGCGACCCGGATCTGGAATCTCTGCACGACGACCCGCGGTTCTGGGAATTGGTGAACGGTCAGCTCGGGGAGGGCAAACGTTCCGTATCCTGAGCCGTTGATTCCCGCCGAGGCACGCTTTGTGGGATGGGTTTTGTGTGCTCTTTCTCTGTGAAGTTGAGGGTTTCTTGTCCGCATAGCCGTTTGGCTATATAGTCATTCCTCATGAAAGTTCTCGAGAGGCGGCTCAAGGCTCTTGCGGATGGCACGAGGCTCAA
>JAADCW010000095.1 GCA_013154225.1 Chloroflexota bacterium | reverse complement strand
GCCAAAGCCGGCCCCACGCCAAAGGCATCAGCCATCCACCCCAGCAGCACAGCCATGCCCGAGGCCAACAGCGTCCGCACCACCGATTCCACCGAAAGCCCCGAAGCCATGACCTGGCTCTCGATTTGGTCGCTGACGTAAGAGACGTTCATGGGCCGCCGCACGTTGTGCAGGATGTAGAAGCCCAAGAAAGCCACCACTGCCAACAGCGTCGCGTTCATCCAGGTGGCTATCCCCGCCAGCATCAACATGCCTACGCCCAACAAATACGAGACATTGATCGCCCGCTCCAAATCGCGGAAGCGGCGGCTGAAGCGGTCGGCGTTGCGAGAAGCGTAACTGGTGCTCAAATAGATGAGGAAGTACACCACGCCAATGACCACTGCACTGCGCTGTTCGCCGCTGTAGGCCAGGAAGATGGGCAAAGCCAAGGCCATGCGTTCCAAAATGGGCTGAAGATAATCTTTGGTGGCCTTGAACAAGGCCATCAGCGTGGCACTGTTGAGGATAGCCCGCGCCGCACCAGGATTTTTGAACATGGAAACAAAAGCCCGTGCGGTGGTGCGTGCCTGCTCGCCCAATTTATCCCAGCGCAGTTCGGCCAGTTCGCCATCTAACTCCTTGGGGTAGGAAAGCAAATTGAAAAAGTCCAACACGTAGGGCACTGCCGCGGCCAGGAACATGATGCGGTAACTGCCGGTGTAAAACGTGAGGGCCGCGGCAATCAACGCGTTGATGGCCGAACCAAATTGGGAAGCCGCGCGGGTGCGGCCATAATACGAAACCTTCAAATGGGTCAGGTTGTGGATGTTGAGGTATTCCAGGATGAGCGCCTTATGGGTGCCCGAACGGAAGGCTTCGCCAAAGGCAAAGAGCACCATAGCCAGCGCGAACCACCAAAAGCCGTGTCCCCAGAAAAAGACCCCAAACGAAATCAGATACGCGCCAAAGGCCATCAGCATGGCTTTGCGGCGGCCAATGGCATCGGCGAAAACGCCTGTGGGCACTTCCAAAAGGTAGGTGGCTGTATCGCGGATGGCGTACAAGGTGCCGATGAGGGTAAAACTCATGCCCGCGTCGCGCAGAAAGAGGATAAAAAACGGCTCGAAGAAACGCAAGTTCTTCAAAAAGCCGTAAAGCGCAAAGCGCGGGAACATCGCGTCTTTCCACCAATTGAAGGATGTGTCTCGTTGTTGGCTCATGGTCGTATCACCGCCTCAATCCAGTGTGTGAGCGTTGCTTCGTCGGTCAAATCATCTTCCAGGGTGAGCCAGGCCAGAAACTCCACGTTGCCTTTAGGGCCCAGCACAGGCGAGCGCGTCACACCCCGCACCGCATAGCCGATTTCCTGGGCAAACGTCAGCACCTCGGTCAGCACACGCCGATGCACGGCAGGATCGCGAATCACGCCGCGGCCACGAGCAGCCTCTCGACGCCCGGCCTCGAATTGGGGTTTGATCAGCACCACAAGATCCCCCTGCGATTCAAACCAGCCCTTGATCACGGGAAGTAACACTTTCAAGGAGATAAAAGAAGCATCCACAGTCACAAGGGAAACCGGTTCGGGCAAACGGGTAACGTAACGGGCGTTGGTGGCTTCCATCACGATCACCCGCGGGTCGTTGCGCAGTTTCCAGTGCAAAATGCCTTTGCCCACGTCAATGGCATAGACGCGCGCCGCACCATGCTGCAACAGACAATCGGTAAAACCGCCTGTCGAAGCCCCCACGTCCGCGCATACACGGCCGGCCACTTCCACTGGGAACGCGTCCAACGCGGCCTGGAGTTTTTCCCCGCCCCGAGAAACAAACCGGGGCCCCTGGGCTACTTCCAAAACCGCGTCAGGCGGCACTTTAACCGCGGGTTTCACCACAACCTGACCGTTCGCCCGCACCTGGCCCGCCAAAATCAAGCGCTGGGCCTGCGAACGACTCTCGGCAAGCCCTTGCTCAACCAGCAAAGTATCAACCCGTTTTTTCGTTGCCGCCATGATGGTGCCTCAAATTTCGGACGTCGTGACTGCTTCCCCTAATTGTAACCTGAGTTCCCCCACACAACAGTGCCCAACCAGCGAAAACCACGGCGTATCCTTGCCCTTCTTCCCAGAAATGGCTTCAAAAGCCCCCTGCAGGCAAGTTTTGCAAGTTTTTGCATACATTCTGACCAATTTTGAGACGCAAAAACGCGCCAAAGGATACGCTTTAAGTAAAGGCTAAAAAGAATACTTCTTTCCTATGGAGGAGGCTTTACAAATACGGTACAATTAGCGAGGAAAACAGCCCTTATGCTTGCATCAATCCCGGCCGGGGAACATGCACTTCCCGGCCGAAATTGGGGAAAGCACCATGAAACACTTACGATTTTTCTTCTTCATTCTTATACCACTCCTCCTCTTCACCGGCTGCACCAATGCATCGCCAACAACGGCCGCGCCTGCCGTTCCTACTGCCACCACAGGGATTCTGACGCCGACTTTCACCATCATGCCGCCCACGGCAACGTGGACCCTGGTGCCTTCGGCCACGCCTGATCAACGCTATGGCATACTCACCCTGGTGGAAAATGACGTCCAGATTCGCGTCCGCCCTGGCGAGGCATTCCAGCCCGCGGCCGAAGGGCAAAAACTCTTCGTGGGCGGCGAAATCCTCACCAACGCGGACAGCCGAGCCGAACTGCACTTGCTGCCTGAAGACACCATTGTGCGGATCAATGCCAACACCCACTTTGTGCTCAAGAAGCGTGAGCCCACGACGGCCACAACTTCGCTCAAACTGCTGTTCGGCAAAATTTGGATTATTCTCAAGGGTGGCTCGTTGGATGTAGAAACGCCCAACGGCGTGGCATCGGTGCGCGGGAGCATCATGAGTGTGGAATACTACCCTGACCAACAAGCCGTGACTGTGGTGTGTTTGGAAGGACACTGTGCTTTTAGCAGTGCGGAAGGCACAGTGGAAATGACCACGGGGCAAATGATCAGCATCAGCCCGGTGACACCACAGCCGGTAAGCACGCCCGAAACACTGAAGCCTGACGAATATAAACATGAGCAGGAACAACTGGAATCGTGGGATAAACAAACCCCTGAACCTGATAAGACCCCCATGTGGACTAAAACGCCTCGGCCTAACAAAAGCATGATGACGCCGACGGTAGTACTACCAACGCCGACCATTGAGCCTACCCCATAGCAGTTAAACGCTAAATCAGCCGTTCGCCATACGGCCTCCCTACAACACCTCCAAACGCAAAAGCCTCGCCAAAAAGGCGA
>JAADCW010000115.1 GCA_013154225.1 Chloroflexota bacterium | reverse complement strand
ATGCGCCTGGGCAACCCACGCCCATTATCATGGGGAACGCGTTGGCCGGTCCTCCGCCTTTCCGTTCGTTTTGGCAGATGGGAGGCGGGGAGGAAGTATTGGGCCTCTATATTGCTGGCCCTTTTATTTACAACGGGTCGGTCATCGTGATTTATGAAAACGCCGTGCTGGCACTTCCCCTCGATTACCCTGACGCGGGGGCGAAGTTTTACCCTATCAACGCGGAAAGGGTACAACAGGCGGCAGAGCGGGTCAACGACCCTGCGTTGAGTTACCGCAATGGGCATAACGTCCCCAATTTGTTCGTCGAATACATCCAGCGCTATTTGGGTGGATGGAATGTGGTTGGGGAACCCGTGGATGAGCGCTATGAAGAGGGCCCCAACTTTTGTCAGGATTTCGAAAATTTGACCCTGTGCTTCAACAAGCAAAGCGGTTCGGTGTTTGTTGAGGCACGCGGTAAGGAGTTCTACGAAGAGCATGCTTCGGAACTCCTCCCCCTGCGCAAACTGGATGCGGCTTCGTCGTCGTGGCACATTCAGATGACCACGATTTTGAGCGACGACAATGTGTTGCAGTTACGGGCCACGGTGTTCTATACGGGTTCGGATCAGGTGATCCCCAGCGACGCCCGGGCGATCATCGAGGTTTTTGAAGCCGAAACGGGCGAAGTGCAGTGGCTCAAAGTGCGCCCTATGGTTGGCGCCAGCGGCCAGATTGACGACCAGGTGCCCCTGGGCCCCGTGGACGTGAGCAATGGTTCGGTGCGTTATGTGGCTCGGGTATGCGTCTGGGAACACAACACGTTGCAGGCCTGTGAAGAATCTTCGGTTCAGCGTTGGATCCCGTAATTTTTCCTTCAATTATGGCCCTGCAAGGCAGCGGCGGTGCATTTTTGCACCGCCGTTTTGTTTGTTGTTTGGGAAGCCTCAGTTTTGGGCCGAATCTCTGGCCGTGTTTTGGCTGGAAGACAGAAGACAGTTCAAGGCGTGGGTGTGGCTGCGGGCGGATGGGCCTCGGCCAGAATTTCGACGCGGGCGATGCTGGGGCCAATGCTGTAAACAGTGAGCGAAAAGGCTAGGGGCTTATCAGGCTGGGGCGCGGTGAGGGTTTCCCAACGGCGCACACCCACAGGCCGCCCTTGGGCGTCGTAGGCTGTTGCAACCACCCAAACCTCAGCCTTGGGCGCGGCAACTTTTTTGGCAAAGGTGAGTTCCCCCTGAATGCTTGCCGAGCGGCCGCTTTCGGCAATGGTGGTTTCCGATTGGGTGATTTCGAGGGGCAAATAGCGCTGGGATTCTTGCTCAGGGGTCAAAGGAAGCGCTCGCAGGACCTGCACGCGGGCCGTGGGCTGTGCAGGCGCGGGTGGCGCAAAGCGTGCAACCAAGGCTGTGCTTTGCCCTGCAGGCAGGCGGTTGATCAGGGCTTCGGCCACCTGCTGTTGCCCATTGTTGAGGACCAACAGCGCGGCCACGGCTTCCACGGCCTGGTTGGTGTCGTTGGTCACGGTGACCAGGCACACCACACTGCCATCCACCGCGGGCTCGCAAAACGGCTGTCCGGTTTGCAAGGGCAGGGGCGTGGGGCTGGGGAGCGCGGCTGGGTTGTCGGGGTTGAGGGGAATGATAAGGGTCGTGCCCACCGACATGGCCACTGGATTGACGCCGGGGTTGGCTTCCTGGAGGGCTTCCAGCGAAACGCCAAAACGCAGGGCAATGCCCAGCATGGTGTCGCCTTCGACCACGGTGTAGGTGAACGGCGTGGGGCTGGGAAGCGCGGCTGTGGGCGCGGTGAGCGGCGCCGGGGTAGATGTGGGGGAGGGGGTGGGGCTGATATAAGGAAGCGGCGTCCATCCCGTGGTGGGGGAAGGCCGCGGTGTAGGGGTGGCCTGGGGTGTCGCGCTGCATCCTGCGAACAGCACCAAAGCCAAGCCAAGAAGCCATTTCCTGAACATGGGGGCATTATACCAGCCTTGAGAAATCGGCGCTCTTGGCTTGCTCTTGGGCGCAGGGTATGCTAAACTCTTTTGTGGAGGAAGTATGCCCGACCAAGACGCCATGCTCCAGGAAGCCATCGAAGCCATTGCTCGCGGGGAAACCGCCAAAGCGCGGGATATTATCACCCGTTTGCTACGCGTCGCGCCCAACAATCCCGAATATTGGGTTTGGATGAGCGCCGCGGTTGATACACCGAAAGAGCGGCGTTATTGCCTGCAAAAGGCATTGGCTGCTGACCCGTCGTATGAGCCTGCGCGGCGGGGGATGTTGCTTTTGGGCGATTTTGCCCCAGCCGAAGAAGTGCAGCCTGTACGGGTGCCCAAGCCACGGGCGTGGGAAGCCCACTTCAAGCCGCCCAAAGTCGAAGACGAAACGGCCTCGGCTGGGCTGCGCTTGCCGCGGCGGGTGGTGTTGGGTGTGGTGGCACTGTTTTTGCTGATGGCGCTTTCATGGGGCGCGTGGGGCACGTGGCAGCGCCTACGGCCGGTCAATTTGCCTACCCCGCAGTTGCTGGTCAACACCACGCGCACGCCCACCCCTGTGCCCAGTGGCACGCCAACCCCGGTCAACCCGCTGACGTTAGGGCAACCTACGCCTTTGGCATTGCTGCTCCCGGCAACTTATACGCCCACGCCTTTGGCCGTGAGCACGCCGCACCTCATCGAGGCCTTCCGGTTGGGCCTGCGGGCGATGGACGAGGGCCGCTGGCAAGATGCTGTGCGCTACTTCCAGCAAACTGCCGAGGCTGAAAACAACGCTTCGCCGGATATTTTCTTCTATTTGGGCGAGGCTTATACCCACCTCAACCGCTGGCAAGATGCGGCCAACGCGTATCGCAAGGCCTTGAAGATTGACCCCCATTTTGCCCCTGCTCAGGTGGGTTTGGCACAGGTCTTGTTACACGAAGACCAACAGCGCGATGCGTTGAAACTGCTTTCTGAGGCCATTGCCAACGATCCCAATTACGGGCAGGCCTATCTGGTGCGCGCGCGATACGAGTTGGACCACGGCAAACCCGAAGATGCCCTGGCCGATTTGGATGAGGCAGCCCGCATTTACCCGGATTCGCCCTTGGTGCATTTGTATCGTGCCCAGGCCTACCTGGCCCTGGATGAGCCTGAGAAGGCCCACGAGGAAGCCAAAAAAGCCCACGATTTGGATTTGACGCTGTTGCCGGCCTACAAAGTGCTGGGGCAGACATCGTTGGCGTTGGGGCAGGTGGATGATGCTATTTTGTATTTCCGTACCTATTTGACCTATGCCCCCAACGACCCCGAGGCCTATGGTTTGCTGGCTCAGGCCTATTTCCAGCAAAAGGATTATCAAGCCGCACGTGTGGCCGCAGAAAAATGGGTTGACCTTTCGCCTTACAATGGCGAAGCACGCAAGCTGTTGGCCAAAATCTACCTGGCTTTGGGGCAGCCCCAAGACGCGGTGGACACGCTGGAAACGGCTGTGCGCATTCGCCCGCATGATTTTGACCTACGGATGGCTTTGGTCGAAGCCCTTTTGGCCAACGATGAAGCTGGCAATGCTTTCCGCCAGTTGAAAGAGGCCGAGCCGTTGTTGAAGGGCGATGAACAGTGGTACACTTTTTACTACTGGCGGGCAAAAGTGCTGATGGCGTTGAACGTTTTGGATGCCGCAGTCAGCGATTGGCAACGGGTGTTGGATGCGCCTGAAGATATGGTGCCCGACGCATGGCGCGAAGAGGCACAGGAAGCCCTGAGCCAATTATGGACCCCCACCCCGTCGCCTGTGCCCACCCTGACGCCGACCTCGGCGGCAACAGCAACGCCTACACCAACCCCCTAACTCCAATATGGAAGCCTTCCATCCTCAAAAGGGACCCTTCCTGCGTGAACTCACGCCCGGCGAGGGCTTCATTGGCTTTTATGTGATCCACCGAAAACAACTGGAGCCCTTCCGTGACCCCGCGCGCGGCCGTTATCTCACCCTGATTTTGGGTGACCGCAGCGGCCAGCGCGTCGCGCGGGTGTGGGAAGACGCGGAAACCGTGGCCGAGCAAGTCGCGGAAGGGATGGTGGTCAAAATCCAGGGTGAGGCCGAGACCTTTCAAGATAGGCTTCAGATTCGGGTTTTGCGCATTCGCCCTGCTCGCGAGCAGGAATACGATTGGCGTGATATGCTGCCTGCTTCCGCGCGCGACCCTGAGGAAATGCTTGCCGAGGTGCTGGATGCGGCCGAGCGTATTCAGAACCCGCATTTGCGTGCCTTGGTGGCCTCTTTCTATGGCGATGAGGCGTTTCTGGATGCCCTGCGATGGGCGCCGGCTGGTCGCAAAGTGCATCACGCCTATTTGAGCGGTTTGTTGGAGCATCTGACCGAGATGCTTGCTTTGGCTGACCGGGTGGTGGCTATTTATCCGCAGTTGGATGCTGATTTGCTCATCACGGGTATTTTGTTGCACGACGTAGGCAAGGTAAGAGAAATTCGGTGGGAGCTGGATATTGACTACACAGACGAAGGCCGCCTGATAGGCCACATCGTGTTAGGGGATGAGATGGTCGCCCAGGCCATTGCCGCGCTTCCTGATTTCCCCGCGGCGTTGGCTTTACGGGTGCGGCATATGCTTCTGGCCCATCACAGTCGCTATGAATGGGGTTCTCCTCGTCGCCCGCAAACGCTGGAAGCCATTGCCTTGGCAAAAATTGATGATTTGAGCGCCCAAATCAATCGTTTTTGGTTGTTGCTTCAACAGCGTGAGGTTGGTGAAACGTGGACGCCCTACGACCGCTTGCTGGAACGCCGCTTGTATGCTGGTGAGACCGACCTCAATGTGGATGAAGAAAGCCAACAGCGTTAGTGAGAGTGTTGTTCCATGCATAGAAAAAGTTATGCCTCGGTTGAGACGCAGCCAATTCGACGGTCTTGGAGCCCCCAAACCAAGTGGACGGTCAGCATGGTTTTGCTGGCTTTTGGGGTTTATTTGGTTTTTCGGTTTAGCGAAGTCATTCCCCCGCTGATTTTGGCCGTGGTGCTGGCTTATGTGCTTTCGCCGGTGGTGGAGTGGCTACAGCGGCATACGGGCTTGGGCCGAGGATGGGCCACTGCACTGACTTACCTCACCTTGATTTTGCTGGTCGCGGCTTTGTTTGCCGTGGTTGTGCCCCTGTTGGTAGATCAGGTAACCACCCTTAACCTCAACCTTCAGCAGTTGATTGAGCAAGGCTCTCAATGGCTTGATCGGCCTTTGGTGATTTTGGGGCATCCGATCAACAACACTTTGCTCGCCACCCAAGTCGAAGGCGCGCTTCGGAGCACAGTAAGCCTGATTTTGGGGCAGGGCATTACGGTGGCGATGGGCGTGCTCACCACCTTGGCTTGGGTGAGTTTTGTGTTGGTGATTTCCTTCTACTTGGTCAAAGATGGTCCCCAACTGCGGGCTTATCTGGAAGGGCTTGCCCCGCCGGCCTATCGAGCAGACTACATCATGCTGCGCGATGAAATTGGGGCTGTGTGGTCATCCTTTTTCCGCGGGCAGGTGGTGTTGGCCAGTGTAGTCACTGTTATCATTACCACTGTGGCCTTTATTATTGGCCTGCCTGGGGCCTTGCCTATGGGGCTGTTGGCCGGTGTTTTGGAGTTTCTCCCTAGCATTGGGCACGGCATTTGGCTGAGCATTGCGGCCACGCTGGCTTTTTTCTTGGGTTCCACATGGTGGCCCATGCCCAATTGGGCTTTTGCGCTGTTGGTGATTGGCCTGCACGTGCTCTTTGACCAACTGGATACCAATTACCTTATCCCGCGCATCATTGGCCGCCGAATGCATTTGCATCCCCTGGTAGTGATTTTGGGCATTGTGGGCGGCGCGCTGATGGGCGGCGTGCTGGGGATTGCCCTGGCCGCACCGACGATTGCTTCGCTGCGGGTGTTGGGGCGCTACATTTATGCCAATTTGGTGGATACTGACCCCTTCCCGCAGCCCATTTCCGAGCCTTTGCCTGCCCCAGACCCGCGTTGGTGGCAAAAGCCACCCGCGGCCTGGCGGCGGATGCTGAACCGCTTGAAGTTCCGCAACGATCGCGGCTAAACGGAGTGACTTGTGGATACACCCACCCCTGCTTCCCCCGAAGTGCCACCGGAAAGCACTTCCACTTCGCCCCCGTGGAGCACACCGACCAAAATTGTGGTTGGCGTGACCCTGGTGGCTTTGTTTGTGGCGCTTTTGGTGGCGTTTCGGGATTTCATTGGCCCGCTGATTTTAGCCCTGATTTTGGCCTATCTGATGCATCCCATCGCGGCCGCGCTGGAGCGCTATACGCCCCTTTCCTGGCGCGCGGCTGTGACAGTGGTGTATTTGCTGTTGGCCGCCGCGGTCATTGCTTTGCTTACCATCGGCGGTCTGGCGCTCATTCAGCAGACTCAAGGGCTGTATGGGGTAGTGCAAGACTTCCTGCTTTATGATTTGCCCACGTGGCTCCAACGCCTTTCTACCCAAACCTATCATTTTGGCCCCTGGGTGCTGGATCTGCGCCAATACGACATGAACGCGTTTACCCAGCAACTGCTGGCCGCGCTTCAGCCGTTGTTGGGCGAGGTGGGCGCGCTCATCAGCACCCTGGCGGCAAGTACGTTACAATTGTTCGGTTGGATGGCCTTTATCTGGCTGATTTCCTACTTTTTGCTTTCGGAATCAGGCAAGGTTTCGTCCAACGTCATTACCATCCGCATTCCTGGCTATCAAGAAGATTTGCGCCGCATGGGGCGCGAACTGGCCCGCATTTGGAACGCCTTTCTCCGCGGCCAACTGACCGTGGCCACCATTGCGATGATTTGGGTGTGGTTGTGGTTGAGCATTTTGGGCGTGCGGATGGCCTTGGTGCTGGCTTTGTTGGCCGGCATTGCCCGCTTTGTACCTTACATTGGCCCCGCAGTGCTTTACACCATCACCGCGCTGGTTGCCATTTTCCAGCCTAACCCGGCCTGGGGCCTGGAACCCTGGGAATTGGCCTTGCTTGCCGTGGCAGGCATGTTTGTGAGCGATAGCATTTTGGACAACTTTGTCATGCCGCGGATTTTGGGTGAGGCCCTGGGCGTGCATCCGGCCGCGGTGCTGTTGACCGCGCTCATTGGCGCAAAACTGGTGGGCATCTTGGGCCTGTTGTTTGCCGCACCTACCCTGGCCTCATTGCGTTTGTTTGGCCATTACATTATCCGCAAGATGTTTGACCAAGACCCGTGGGCCGATTGGCACTCGGCGCCGCCCCAACCTTTCCCTGGCACCACGTGGTTGCGCCGACGTTTTGAGGCTTGGCTAAACCGGCGCCGTGCCCAGGCCGAACATCCTGGAAAATAACCTTTTGCTGAGGAGCATCCCATGAGCGAAACGCCTGAACCCAAGACCGAAGTATTGGCCGAAACCCGCAATTACATTGTGTGGAAAGCCGAAGAGCCCGATGGCGAAGTAACTTATCATTTGGAATTGGGCGCGGTTACCGTGCACTTTTTTGCAGAAGAATGGCGTGAATTTCAAGATTTGATGGCCAAACTGCGCTGAGTTTGCCCATGACCCGTGCCGCCGTAGTCATCACTTCAGCGCCGGGCTTTGGGGAATTGCTCCAGCAATCGTTGGAGGAACAGGGCTTTACGGTGACCGTGGTTACCGCGAACACCGAGCCACCCCAAGCCGGGCCAGCCCCTGCGTTGCTGCTCATTGACGGCGATGCAGTTCCCGCGGCGCGCCTCGCGGATCTGTGTGCGGCATGGCGGGCGTATGCGCCGGATGCCAAGGTTATTGTGTTCCCGCCCGAGGGCTGGGATGAACAGGCCATTGAGGCCCTGGCCGCCGACCAGGTGCTTGGCAAGCCCTTTTACCTGCCCGATTTGCTTGCCTCGGTAGAGACGCTGTGTTCGGGAAAGCCAGCGGCCGACCAGGAAACCGTGGCTGAATCGCCTGCTGAAATCGCCGCACAAGACGCACAAACCGACGAAAAGGCATCGGAAGCATCTGCTTCCTCGGATTTGCCGCCCAACCCGCCCTGGCTGGCCGATGTCAACCTGGCTGCCCAGCATTTGACCCGCCTAAGCCTGGAAACCGCGGCCCAAGCCGCGGCGCTGGTGACCCGGGAAGGGCGGCTGTGGGCTTATGCTGGCGCTCTGCCCCAGCCCGCGGCCGAGGAACTGGCCCAGACTGTGGCCCATCATTGGAACGCAGACGGCGGACAGGATTTTGCCCGCTTTTTGCACCTTGAGGCTGTTCAGCGTGATTTTTTGCTTTATGCCACTGGCGTAACAGCCCATTTGATTTTGGCCTTGCTCTTTGATGCGCAAGTGCCCTTTACCCAAATGCGAGAGCAAGCCACTCGTTTGGCGCGCTCGCTTACTCAGGAAGCGCCTTTGCCACCGCCACCTTTTGGGGAAAACGCACTGCCTCCGGCCCCCGAAGAAGCGTTGGCCGCAAAGCCTGAGGCTTCAGAGGAAGAGGACGAAGGCGAAATGGAAGAAGATGCTTGGATTCCCGAAGAGGATTTGCCCCTCCCTTGGGAAGAAGACCTTCCCCCTGAAGCGTTGGAGCCGCTGTTCGACGACGTGCCACCACCTCAACCCGAAGATGTGCCTCCCACGTCCGAACCCAGTTTCTTTGCCCCTGAGGGGGAAGGGGAAGTCTCACCAACCGCGCCCACGCGGCCGGTAACCATCACCGAACTCATGGCCGCGCTGGAAACCGATGTGCCCCCCGAGGTGGCTGAAGACGCATCGGCGCCTTTGCCGCCGCCTGCCACCTTGGCCCGAGCTGAACTGACTTACGCGTGCGTGTTGGTGCCTCGTTTCCCGCATCACCATTTGACCGGCGACCTGGCGCGCGACCTCAGCCGTTGGATGCCCACCATTGCCACTGCTCACAGTTGGCGGCTTTTGCACCTGGCCGTGCGGCCAAATTATTTGCAATGGGTGGTGCAGGTGCTTCCCGAAAATGCGCCGGCCGAAATTGTGCGGGCTGTGCGCAAACATACTTCTCAGCGCATTTTTGCCGCTTATCCGCGTTTTCGGGAAGAAGCACTGGCCGATGACTTCTGGGCGCCGGGTTATCTGGTGCTGAGCCAGCAACAGCCTGTGCCTACCCCGACCATCGAGGCGTTTATTCGGCAAACACGGCGCCGACAGGGTTTTGCCTGATGACAGTGCCTCGCGCGTAAACCGGATATGGAAAACGCAACGCCCCCTCGCAAGAGGGGGCGTTGGCTTTGGGAGGTTGTCGGGTAGGTTTATCCTTCGTCCTCGACCAGATGCTCGGCGACAATTTCCACAATGTCCTTGACCGCGGGCGCGCCTTCGCCGGCTTCTTTGGACGCGTCGTTGAGCATGATCATACAGAAGGGGCAGGCCACAGCCACGGTTTCTGCGCCTGTGGCTTGGGCTTCGGCGTAGCGGGTCAGATTGATGCGCTTGCCTTCTTCTTCCTTCCAGATTTGCGCACCGCCAGCCCCACAGCAGAAGGATTTGTTCTTGCTGTGTTCCATTTCGACCAGCGAAGCACCCACCTGCTCCAGCACGAACCGCGGGGCGTCGTATTCGTTGTTGTGGCGGCCCAGGTAGCAGGGATCGTGGAAGGTGATTTTTTCCAGCCCGTCTTTGTCAATTTTGATCTTGCCCTCTTTGAGCAGTTCCTCGACGAATTGGCTGTGATGGACCACGTCATATTCGCCGCCAAACTGCGGGTATTCGTTCTTCAGAGTGTGGAAGCCGTGGGGGCATGTGGTGATGATGCGCTTGGGCTTGATTTCGTTCAGCATTTCCACGTTGGCGGTGGCCAGTTCAAAGAAGAGGTATTCGTTACCCGAGCGGCGGGCAGAATCACCGCAGCAGGCTTCCTGCTCGCCCAGCACCGCGTAGTTGACGCCAGCCGCGTTGAGGATCTTGGCCAGCGCCCGGGCGGTTTTTTGCGCCCGCGAGTCGGTGGCCGCGGCGCAGCCGACCCACCAGAGCACTTCGGGTTCGGGGTTTTCTTCGATGGTGGGCACAGAAAGCCCTTCGGCCCACTTCATCCGTTCGCTGGGCGGGACATTCCACGGGTTCATGGTGCGTTCCATGCCGCGGAAGGCGGTTTCCCACTGCTTGGGGAAGGTGTTTTCCATCAGCACCAGCCCGCGGCGGATGTCCATGATGTCGCGCATGGGTTCGTTGCCCACCGGGCAGACCTCAATGCACGCGCCGCACGACGTACAAGCCCAGACGGCTTCCTCGGGAATGACGAATTCGGTCAGGGTCTGTGAAGTTTCTTCGCCTTTGGCCAGGCGGTCGCCTTCGTAGTTGAGGAAGTAGCGTTTGTTGATTTCCAGCGCAGCCGGGGAGAGGAGTTTGTCGGTGTTGTAGGCCGGGCAGACTTCCTGACAGCGGAAGCACATGATGCACGCGTACGCGTCCATCAATTGATACCACTGGAGGTCTTCCAGCCGGGTTGCGCCAAATTGTTCGATGCTTTCGTCGTCGAAGTCCAAGGGATCCAGTTCGCCAATGGAGCGGCGTTCCGGCTTGAGCAGGAAGTTGAGGGGGGCAAAGAACAGGTGAATGTGTTTGGAGTAGGGGAAGTAGGGGATGAAGAGCATGATCAGCCCCAGCGCGGTCCAGAAGGCCACGTGGTGGGCCACGGTCAGCGCGGTGGGGCTAAGCCCAGACCACAGGGATGCCACGGCTGTGGCAAAGGGTTGGTAGGGGTCGGGGCCTTCTTTGGCAATGGCGAACGATTGCCCCAAGAAGCGGGAGCCGACATGAAAGAGGATGAACAAGCCCACAATCAAGGAATCGCGGTTGATGCCTTTGCGGGCTTTGGGGTTGAGAAAGATATCATCGCGAGTGCCTAACACGGGAGATTTGAAGACAAAGCGCCGCAAGAGCAGGGCGGTCATCCCAATGAGCACGGACACGCTGAGGATGTCGGCGCCCAGGCGGTAGAGGTTGCCGATGGTGCCGGTGCCCATGAAATGAAAGTTGGGAATGTAGCCCTCAAGAACGTCGCCCACGTTGATGAACATGTAGTACATAAAACCCCATGCAACCATTGTATGAAAAACCGTAGGCCAAAAGCGCATTTTCCACAAGGGGCGGAGGGTGATGGTTTTGATAAGGGCGTCAATGAGGCGCTTGCGGGCCAGAGACCAATCGGGTTTGCCTTGGCCACGGCCAATGATGCGCACCAGGCGGTCAATGGCTTTCCAGGTGGCGTAGCCTGTGGCCAGCAGGGCCAGGGTGAAGAGAATTTTTTCCCAAAGTGTCAGCATGGCGCTCCCTCGCTGTTAGGGTAAGTTGGAGATAAAGGCGCAACACGGCAAGCGTCTTGGGCCTCGATCCAATAGTGCCATTATACAGAGAAAAACGGTTTTGAGGTTGTGGAACCGGCGCTTAGAGCGGGCTTTGCCCTTCCGACCGGTCGGTTGGTTGTGGCTTCATTTTACCACAAAAATTAAGCCGCGGTTAACGGCTTTGGGGCATTCACGCGCCGTAGAAAGCCTCAGAGGGATCTCGCCGCTTCAGGCAGGTGCTTCGGCATTGCTCAGTACAGGCGCTTCGTCGTTGCTCAGCGCGGGCCTACCACCTTTACCGCCGTATTTTGAGCGGAAGGCGAGCGTAGTGAACCTGAAGTCGAAGAAGTGGCGGTGCCCTCGCATTTCTTACAAAAGGGTGGGTAGTGGCATTGCCCTAGCGAAAACAAAAGCCCGCCGAAATCCTCGGCGGGCTGGTGTTGGTGAGCAAGCGGTTTATGGGGTGGGGGTGGTGGTGACGCTTTCGGTGGTGAGGGGCGCGGCTTTGGGCCGGGCGACCAGATACCATTGGGTAATGTTGCGGAAGCGGTCGCTGAGGTCAAATACCGGCCCTAAGCGGATGCCGCCCACCTGCGCGTCCACCGCGTAGGTGTAAACCGGGTAGAAGAGCGGCAGGGCAGGGAGTTCCTTTTCAAAGAGCACCTGGAAGTTGTAGTACAGTTTCTGCCGTTTGGTGATGTCAGGGGTGATGCGGGCTTGTTCCAGGTATTCGCTGGCCCTGCGATTGTTCCACATGCTGTAGTTTTGGCCGTTGGTGGCCTGGGTCTGATGCCAGAAGGGGTAAGGGTCAGGGTCGGGCGAGCGGCTGAAATCCAAATCTACCAGCGCCACCTCGTAGGTGCGGGGTTCCAGATAATCGGCCAGCAGTTTTTCGTAAGACACGGCTTGCAGCGTCACGCCTACACCCAATTGTTGCCAATCGTGTTGGATGGCTTCAGCCAGGGCCTGGTGCTGTGCGTCGTCAGGATAGACCAGGGTGAAAGCCAGGGGCTGGCCGTCTTTTTCCCGGACGTTGCCCCCGCCTGCGGGGATGACGTATTTGGCTTCCTTGAGCATGGCAATGGCTTTGTCAGGGTCATAGGGCGTGGGGTGCAGTTTGTCGTAGTAGGCCCACGTGCCCGGGAAGATGGGCCCTGTGGCTTCCAGGGCCTGCCCGTTGAGGACGTGGTCAATCATCCATTGGCGGTTGAGCCCCAGATAGAGGGCTTGCCGCACCACTTTGTCCTGCAAGAAGCCCACTTCCTTGTTGCCCAGATTGAAGAAGATGATGGTCATGCGGGGCAAGCGGGTGGTGTAGAAGTTGAGGTTGGGTTCTCGCAGGGCGCTTTGCAGGATGTCGTTGGTGATTTCTTGAATGCCAAGGACTTCGCCATCGCGGTAGGCCTGGAGCGCGGCTTCAGCCGTAGGGTAGTAGCGGAAGACGACCCGGTCAATGTAAGGCCGCCCGTCAAAGTAGTCGTCAAAGGCCTTGAGCGCGACACCCTGAATTTGGCCGTCTTCGACCACCAGCCTGTCGAAGCGGTAAGGTCCACAGCCGACGGGTTCCAGATTTTGCGGCGCGTTGACCATTTGTTCCGCGGGCACGTCTTCCCAGATGTGTTTGGGAAGGATGCCAAAGGAAAGGTAATCCAGGAAGGGGGCAAAAGGCTCGGGCAAATGAAACTGCAGGGTGTGGTCGTCGAATTTCTTGACGGTGACGGCTTTCCACAGCGCCCGAATGTCAGGCGGAATGGGCAGTGCGTCACTGCGGAGCAGTTCCACAGTGAAGAGGACGTCGTCCGCGGTCACAGGTTGGCCGTCGTGCCATAGGGCATCGGTGCGGAGTGCGACGTTGTAGGTGGTGCCATCTTGGGAAATGCCCCAAGATTCGGCCAGCCCAGGCTGAGGCAGGCCGGTGGCGTCGAATTGCACCAGACGGCAGTAGAGCAGACGATCTACATCGCGGTCGGGCTGATTGCCGCTATCCAGCAGGGGATTGAGGCGGCTCAGTGAGCCGATAAGGGCTTCGGTGTACACCCCGCCGCGCTTCGGCGCAGGGGCTACGCTGGCTGGCGTAGTTCCCGACGGTTGTTGCCCCCAAAGCAAAAAGGCCACCGCGATCGCCGCCATCAGCGCCAACAGCAACTGCCAGCGGAAGCGGTGGAAGAAACTCCGAGACGAAGTCATGGTCTGCTCGGGGCTTACCCCGCGGATTTCGTGACGATGACCACCGCCAACGTCAGCGCGAAGAAGAGCACGCTGAGTACGATAGTCAGCTGGAAAAAGGTTTTTTCCAGACCGCGGCGAGCACTAAATACCGCGCCCATATCGGAACCGGTCAGACCACCCAAACCGGCACCTTTGCTTTGCAGTACCACGATGGCAATGAGCGCAATCGAGGTTATAATCAAGGCAATATCCAGATACGTTTCCAAAGCGAACCTCCTCGCTAATGACCAAATCTTTGCCCTTGGTGTTCCAAGGCGCCCCGATTATACCTTCCCCCCGCGGAATCGTCAAACCATGCCTGATTCTCACGAAATTGTCATTGCCCTCCATATGCACACCCGTTTTTCCGATGGTACGGGTACCCACAAGGATATTGCCCAAGCCGCCTTGCGCGCTGGGCTGGATGCCGTGATCGTTACCGATCACAATGTTTGGGTGCCTGAGGCCGAAGGTTATTACCAGAATCACGGGAAACGCGTGCTCTTGTTGGTGGGTGAAGAAGTCCATGACCGTACACGCGTGCCCCAGAAAAACCACCTTTTGGTGTTTGGCGCGCATCGCGAAATGGCCCCCTTGGCCGCTGACCCACAAGCCCTCATCCGGGGCGTGATTCAGGCCGGGGGGCTGGCTTTTATTGCGCATCCGGTGGACCCGGCCGCGCCTTTTGTCCATGAACCCGATATTTCCTGGGTGGATTGGGATGTGGAAGGCTACACCGGCCTGGAAATTTGGAATGCCCTCAGCGAGTTCAAGAGCCATTTGCAAACCCCGTGGCAGGTGCTGTTTTACAGCCTGCTGTTCCATCAAGTGGCGGTGGGGCCTTTCCCCGAGGCGCTGCGCCGGTGGGATAGCCTGCTGGCTGAAGGCAAAACCGTGGTGGCCGTGGGGGGCGCGGACGCGCACGCGCTCAAACGCAAGGCCGGCCCTTTCACGGTGACTTTGTTCCCTTATGAAAAGCATTTTCGGGCGATTACCACGCACTTGCTGCTGCCGGAACCCCTTACGGGCGATTTGGCGCACGATCGCAGTGCCATTTACAGCGCCCTGCGGCAAGGCCGCGCGTTTGTGGGGTATGACCTGCCGGCCAGCACGCGCGGTTTTCGGTTTACCGCCACTGGCCGCGGGCAGGAAGTGGGCATGGGTGAGTCCATTGCCCTGGATGGTGGTGTGACCCTCAAAATTCGCTTGCCCCGCAAGGCGGAATGCCGCTTGATTCGGCACGGCGAAGTGGTGCAGCGCTGGAAAGGCCGCGATATTTGCACCCTGACTGTGAAACAGCCCGGAGCCTATCGGGTGGAAGCCTATCTCCACGCGTGGGGGCGCCGTCGGGGCTGGATTTTCAGCAATCCGATTTATGTTCAGGACGCTTGAGCGTTCTTCGTGCTTGCTGGTGTTGCTCTTTCTGCATTCTAAGCGGAAGCGCGAGCGTCAGCGGGTGCTGAAGTCGAAGGTGCTTCGGCATTGCTCAGCACAGGTACTTCGACGGCGCTCAGCACAGGTGCTTCGGCTTTGTCAGCCCTGAAAACCGCGCCCGTTGGCCTAAAGAGGCCTGGGTAAATCGGTCGTGGGCTTGGCAAGTTTGGAGTATAATGTTGGCAGCAGTTTTCCTTGGTTTTGGTCTGCGTGCGAAGGGGCGCGCGCAGGTTATTCCGTTGGTGGGGTGGCTGTTGAGTTTGGGGTTTGACCCTGGGGCTCGCGGCCACGCTCTGATTCCGACTGTCTCGTCAG
>JAADCW010000222.1 GCA_013154225.1 Chloroflexota bacterium | reverse complement strand
CGGTGCACAATAAAACGAATGATTGAAATAAGCATAACCGCCATCTTCCAACCCTGCCATAAGGGGATTTTTCCGAACCCAACGGACAAAATTCCAACCCGTATGCGGAATTTTCAAACCCTGTTCCCGCACGCCCGCAGGAAAAGCCACCACACGGCCAGGCAACAACCCCAAACCCCGATGCTCGCCCATTTCCTCACCAACCTCAAACAAAGCCTGCATACCCACACAAATGCCCAACAAAGGCGCGCCGCGGCCAACGGCTTCCAGCACGGCCTCTTCCAAGCCCTGCTGACGCATTCCTGCCATGAAGTCACCAAAGGCCCCCACACCAGGCAACACCAAACGCGCGCCCTTTCGCACTACATCGGGATCAGCCGTCCGAGTCACTCGCGCGCCCACAGCCTCCAGGGCCTTGTGCACTGAGCGCAAATTACCCGTACCTGCATCAATAAGGATCACATCAACGGCCATCGCTGACCTCCTGCGGCTTGCGGAAAAGATACCACACCATAAAACCTCCAGGCTTTCGATAGGCTATCTGCGGTTCGGGGAAGCCGGCTTCCTTCCCCAAGGCCAAAATTTCCTCAACCCGATAGGCTCGCGTGAGCGAACTGATGCCCAAATGTTCAATACGCTCAAACCACGGCGCAATGCGATGCTGACCATCCACATCAGCCATCATAAGCACACCACCCGGCTTAAGCACCCGAAACACCTCCCGAAACACCCGCTGCGGCTCGGGCAGGCAGTGGAAAGTCATCACCAGGCTGACCAAAGCAAAAGTATCAGAAGCAAAAGGAAGATATGGCGCGCTGGCCTGCACCAACCACGGCTTCCGAGGGCCAAATTCCAAACGTTCGGGCTTGAAGCACTCGTAGGTAATATCAATGCCCACCACCTGACGATCAGCCAAAGCGCGGCTGAGAAAAGCCACGCTATATCCCTGCCCTGTGCCAATCTCCAGCACCGGGCCAGACGGCAACGTGCCCACCCGCTCCAGGCCAAAGGTATAAGCCGAAGTGCTGCGGGTCATTGGCGTCAATGCAAACAGGCGCTTCAACAAAGATGCCATCACAACCTCTCAAGGGGGAAATCCACACCAAAGCGTAACCCAAACTAACCTGAAGTGCAAATCAACACATGATGCAAAGCAACGAAAAACAGCGTCAAAAATCACATTACCAAAACTGAGGGCCAACAAAACACGACACCCCAGGAAGAATATGCTATCATGAACTCCATGACAACTCAAGAGAAACTTCGCACACCCTGGGCCCGACTTTCCGGCTATGTATGGCTGGGTTTGTTAGGGCAATTGTTGTGGGGCTGTTACCCACCCGCGGCCAAACGGGCGCTGATGGAAGTGCCCAAATTTTCCCTGCTCTTCCTGGCAACCATTGCGTCCACCCTGGTGGGGCTGGCTGTGATGTGGCGAGAAGAAAGGCGTTCACCACGGGCTGTGTGGCGCCTGCTCTGGAAGGAAGGCGCTTTATGGGGACTGGTATTTTTTGTGGTGCTTCGCTCGGTGACCAACCTCTATGCCATTGACCTCACCCGCGCCACCTGGGTGCAACTGGTCTATTTGCTCACCCCCTTTGCAGTGGCCATTTTAGGCGCCCTGTTTTTTGGGGAACCCACTCCACGATACACCTATGAAGCCCTTTTGCTTTCATCGCTGGGGGCTTCTCTGGTGCTGGTGAAAGATTGGTCAGACATCCTCGCCGGCTTCACCATTCGCGACTTCATCGGGCTGGGTGTTGCCGGGCTCTCCATGCTCTCTTTGGCCGTCTATTTTTTGCTGGTGCGGCGCAGCAGCCAACAAAACACCGGCCGCGGCATGATCATGTTCCAACAAGGGCTGGCTCTGGTGACCACGTATGGCCTTTTGAGCCTGCTCACGGGAGAAGACTGGCATACCTGGACCCGCGTTTCACCGCAGGGCTGGGCAGTGGTGCTGTGGCTTATCTTAGGGGTATTTGTGGTAGGGAACCTGCTTCAAATCACTGCGCTGGGCGGCGCAAACGCGGCATTGGTCACCAGCCTGATGCCGCTTAGGCTGGTTTCGGCCATTGCGTTGGGATGGTGGCTCTTAGGCGAACGCCTGACAACCCCTCTTCAATGGCTTGGCGCTGGGCTGGTGCTGGTTACTGTGTCAGGATACCTCTGGCTCCAGGGAAGTGGAAACAGCACGGCGTAAATACGGCGTCCATCGGGCTTTCACCGAGGCCGGAATGTGGAACGCTTCCTGAGGCATTGACCGAAAACGGCCCGAATACCACCCCCACCATGTCGGCTGTTCCTCAATTTGAAGTTCATGCCAGGGGAAAAACAAAGACGGATGGTTGAAAGAAAACACGCCCATAGGGACCAGATAAAGCCCCTCAGGCCTCTCAGCCATCCGCAAAACGCGGCGATAGCGAACACCGTTGAGGGTAAGGCTTTGGAAACGATGCGCCTGCTCGGGGAATGCGCCGGTCAAGGGGTATCGTTCCGCCAAACGCCGCCAGCCAGAGTAATAACTCAAAGACCAAGCCACCAAAGGGAAAACAACGCCCAGCAGAAAGAAAAGCGCGGCAAACCAAATCAGCCATTCTACCAAAGACATTACAAAATGCCCTTCGTCGAAGGGATAACCGCACCACGGCGCGGATCCAAGGCAGTGGCAGCATCCAATGCTCGCGCCAACGCCTTGAACAGCGCCTCAGCCTGATGATGGTCATCGCGGCCATAAAGTACGCGCGCGTGAAGATTGGCGCGGGCGGTCACAGCGAAGGATTCCAAAAAATGCGGCCAAAGGCTGTTGGGAATACCGCCAACACTGGGCCCATGCCATTGCGCTTGCACCACAGCATAAGGCCGCCCCGAAAGATCCACAGCCACAAAGGCCAATGTTTCGTCCATTGGCACATAGGCGTGTCCCATACGCACAATGCCCTTGCGATCGCCCAAGGCGCGGTCAAAGGCCGTGCCCAATGCCAAAGCGACATCTTCCACAGTATGATGGGGGTCAATTTCCAAATCGCCGTGGGCTTCTACGGTAAGGTCAAACAACCCATGCACAGCCAAATGGCGCAACATGTGGTCCAGAAAAGGAAGTCCCGTTGCAATCTTGTGCTTTCCACTGCCGTCCAAATCAAGACGAATGGCGATTTGTGTTTCCGAGGTTTGGCGTTCGACGGTCGCTTGGCGCATAAAAGCCTCCAACTGGCGTTCTTTCCATACAGGGAATTACTGCAGACAGAGCATCCTTCAATTACAACGCTTGCCCTGGGGCGCACAAA
>JAADCW010000170.1 GCA_013154225.1 Chloroflexota bacterium | reverse complement strand
TTACCGGCAACTTTGTGTCGCATAGTTCTCACTCCGTGATGCGCTTATTCCTCGTCTTCCGGAAGGAAGCCTTTTTCGCGCATTTTGGTCAAAAGTTCATCCAGGCTCTTTTCACCGAAGTTTCGGATGGAGAGCATGGCTTCTTCGCCTTTGCCCAGCAAATCCAACACCTCGCCCACCGTGGTCACGCCCGCGCGCTTGAGGGAATTGAACACCCGCACCGAAAGGTCGAGTTCTTCGAGCGGGGTTTCCATCATTTCGCTGGTCAGGCCCGCGCGCCAGGATTTCTCTTTGGGCGCGGGGGCTACGGTGCTCAGGCCTTCTTCGCTCACGCCCGCGATGTAGCCAAAGTGGGCTACCAAAATCTGGGCGGCGGTTTTGAGGGCCTCTTCGGGCGTAATGGTTTCATCGGTCCAGATTTCCAGCACCAGTTTGTCGTAGTTGGTGCTCTGACCCACGCGGGCGGAGCCCACTTCCCAGTTGACGCGGCGCACCGGGGTGAAGATGGCATCCACCGCGAGTTCGCCGATGGGGAGTTGACGGCTGCGTTCCACCGCGGGCGAGTAGCCTCGGCCGCGCTCCACCGTCATGGCCATCTCCAAGGTCGCGTCGGGGTCGTCCACGGTAAAGAGGTAGAGGTCAGGGTTGACGATTTCTACCTCTGGCGGGGCGATGATGTCGGCAGCGGTGACAATCCCTTCCCCGCGCACTTCCAGATAGAGGCGCGCGGTATCCACGTCGTGCAACTTGAAGCGGAGCTGCTTCAGTTGCAGGCTAATTTGCAAAACGTCTTCACGCACACCGGGGATAGCGCTGAACTCGTGCAGGACGTTGGAAATCCGCACCGAAGTCACCGCGGCGCCTTCCAGCGAGGAAAGCAAGACACGCCGCAGCGCATTCCCCAGGGTGACGCCGTAGCCCCGTTCCAAGGGGCTGATGATGAAACGGCTGTAATTGAGCGCTTCAAGGTCGCGCTCAATGCGCGGTGTCACCATATTACCCAAACCGACCACTGTTCACCCCTTCCCTGGGCGCTAAAACCCAAAGCATTAGCGCGAGTAGTATTCCACGATCAATTGCTCGTTGATGTTGCTGTCAATTTCGCCGCGTTCGGGCATCCGCTCCACCCGACCGGAGAGGGCTTCCAGGTCTCGGCTGAGCCAGGCGGGCGGGGCTTGCTTTTCGGCCCACTCGGGCAGCACCTGTTTGAAGAAACTGCGGCGTCGCGATTCAGGCCGGACGGCCACCACGTCGCCGGGGCGAAGCAACATCGAGGGGACATCCACCCGCCGCCCGTTGACGGTGAAATGGCCGTGGGTGACCAGCAAGCGGGCTTCGGCGCGGCTGCGGGCAAAGCCCAGGCGGTAAACCACGTTGTCGAGCCGCGATTCGAGAATTTGGAGCAAGTTCAAGCCGGTCATACCACGGCGCTGAAGGGCCACTTCGTAGTAGCGGCGGAACTGGCGCTCCAAGACGCCGTAGATGCGGCGGGCACGCTGCTTGGCGCGCAACTGCTTGGCGTAGTCGGATTCACGCCGGCGGCTAAAGCGCGCCATACGCCCGTGTTCACCGGGCGGGTAGGGATGGCGCTCCATCGGGCACTTGCTGGTGAAGCACTTCTCTCCCTTGAGGAACAACTTTTCGCCTTCACGGCGACAGAGTTTGCAAACGGGTCCCAGATACTTAGCCATAGATCTACCTCAATCAATCCCCAGAATTTAGACGCGCCGCTTCTTTGGCGGGCGGCAACCGTTATGGGGCACGGGGGTGACGTCGGAAATGGAGAGAATTTTCAAGCCCATAGCGATCAGCGCGCGCAACGAGGCGTCGCGGCCGGGGCCGGGGCCTTTGACGAAGACATGCGCTTCGCGCATCCCCATATCCATTGCGGCCTTGACAGCCTGTTCGGTGGCCAAGCGGGCAGCAAACGGCGTGCTTTTGCGCGAGCCTTTGAAGCCCGCGGTGCCACCGCTGGCCCAGGTGACCACGTTGCCGTGCTCATCGGTCACAGTAATAATCGTGTTATTGAACGTGGCATGAATATGCACATGCCCACGGGGCAGATGCCGCTTGACTTTTTTGGCGCTGCTGCGCCGTCGGGAACGAGTATTCCTCGCCATAGACCTCACTTCTCCTATTCAAACTGGCATGAGCCGCGGGAAAGCCGCGCGCCCACAGGTCACGATTTACTTCTTCTTGGCGCCGCGGCGGCGACCACGTCCGGCCACCGTCTTCTTGGGGCCTTTGCGGGTGCGCGCGTTGGTGCGGGTACGCTGCCCGCGCACAGGCAAGCCCATGCGATGGCGCAAACCCCGATAACTACCAATCTCGATCAGGCGCTTGATGTTCATCTGCACCTCGCGGCGCAGGTCGCCTTCGACTTTGTAGTTGCTGCTGATAAACTCACGCAAGCGGGCGATTTCCTCGTCGGTTAGGTCTTTCACCCGCGTGTCGGGGTTTACCTGCGTGGCGGCCAAGATCTCTTTTGCCCGCGACCGGCCAATGCCATAGATGTAGGTCAGGGCAATCTCAATGCGTTTGTTTCGTGGTAAATCAACGCCTTCAATACGCGCCATCGTACTACCCCTGTCGCTGTTTGTGTTTAGGATTTTCGCAGATCACGTAGACCCGCCCTTTGCGCCGCACAATTTTGCATTTGGAGCAGCGCTTTTTTACCGACGCAGATACTTTCATGGTTTGCTCTCCTTACGTCCTCGATTCGTGCCCAGCAAAGTTTAGATTATACCAGGCACTTTCTCTCTCGTCCAGAGTGTCGTCGTTTTCACTTTTCCGGGGGTGGCAGCCTTTCAAACCACAGTGAGGATGACCGGGCCATCCTCGGTAATGGCGACCGAATGCTCAAAGTGGGCGGTGAGGCTGCCATCGGCCGAGGCCACCGTCCACCTATCAGGCAACACGCGGGTTTTGGGGGTGCCCACCAACACCATGGGTTCCAGCGCGATGACCATGCCCACCCGCAGCATCACCCCACGCCCCGGCAGCCCGTAGTTGGGCACTGAAGGGCCTTCGTGCATTTCGCGCCCTACGCCGTGGCCGGTGTATTCGCGGGTCACATGGTAACCGTGCGATTCCACATAGTGCTGGATTGCCGCGGAGACATCCCCAACACGGTTGCCTGCGCGCAGTTTGTCAATGCCGACATACAGCGCGCGCTCGGTCACCTCCAGCAACCGCTGGGCTTCAGGAGAGATTTTCCCTATGCCCATGGTGAACGCCGAATCCGCTACATAACCTTTGTAAATCGTGCCACAATCGATCGAAACGATGTCGCCTTCTCGCAAGCGACGTTTTTCGCTTGGAATACCGTGCACCAACTCGTCGTTGATGCTGGCCGTGATGGTCGCGGGGTACGGGTATGGGCCCGGATAGCCCTTGAAGGCCGGCACCGCGCCGTGGCTGCGGATGACTTCTTCCGCGATGGCGTCTAATTCCGCGGTGCTGATGCCAGGTCGGGCCGCTTCCCGTACCGCTTGCAGGGCCAGGGCGTTGATGCGCCCGGCTTCCCGCATGATCGCGATCTCTTTCGGGCTTTTAAGGATGATTTGCCGGTCCCAACTCATGCGTGTTTGACTTCCTCAGGAAGTGCCGCCCAAATGGCTTCGGTGACCTTTTCAATGGGCTGGGTGCCGTCAATCTCGACCAGCACGCCCTTTTCACGATAGTAGGACACCAGCGGCATAGTCTGCTCCAGATACACTCGGATGCGGTTGCGCACCACCTCTGGGCGGTCGTCTTCCCGTTGGTAAAGTTCCGAGCCATCGTAGTCGCAGATGCCCGGCACTTTGGGCGGATTGAATTTCTTGTGAAAGATATGGCCTTGAGCCCGGCAAATCAGCCGGCCAGAAAGCCGTTCAACCAGTTCGTCTTCGGGCACTTTGATGAAGGGCACCACGCCGACCTTGCCGCCCATCTCTGCCAACATGACATCCAGGGCTTCGGCCTGAGCCGGTGTGCGCGGGAAGCCATCCAAGATAGCGCCCCGTTTGCAATCCGGCCGCGAAAGGCGCTCGCGCACCATCGCTACCGTGACGTCGTCGGGCACCAGTTCGCCCTTGCTCATGTATTGCTGAGCGAGTTTGCCCAGTTCGGTTTGGTTTTTCAGGTGCTCACGGAAGATGTCTCCCGTGGAGATTTGGGGCAAGCCCGTCTTCTGCGAGAGGATCTTGGCTTGGGTTCCTTTACCCGCGCCAGGCGCGCCCAAGAGCACGATGAACACCGACACGACGAACCTCCAGGGTAACAGGGGCGGCCGGTCGTCTTGCCCGACCTTTTTGCGAACAACACTTCAGCCCGTTACCGGACCAACAACGTATCTGTATAACCGTGCAGGCGCAGTTCCGCGTCGATGAAGAAGAAAACGTCTCGCACCACACCGACCACGATGAGCAAGCCGGCAGAAGAAATCAGCAGCAAACCAGATTGCCCTGCAGCCGCGAGCCCAGGCACCAGCAAGGTGAGCAGGTAGGGCAACACAGCCACAAAGCCCAAGAACAACGCGCCCGGCAAGGTAATGCGCCGCAACACGCTCATCAGGTATTGCTGGGTCTTCTCACCCGGCGGCACACCAGGAATTTTCGCGCCCGCGCGCTTCAACTGCTCGCCATAGTTCTGCTGCATGAAAAGCACGTCGGTGTAGAAGAAGGTAAACAGCACCACCATCAGGAAGTAGGTCAGCCAATACCAACCACTGGTAGGCGCGAAGATGCGCTGCATGGAACTCGCCAAATCGGCAAGCCAAGGCGTGCTCGAATCCAGGAAAAAGCCTGCGATGATCCCTGGCAGGGCCAGAAGCGACTGCGCAAAGATCAAGGGGATCATGCCGGCCATGTTGACCATCAGAGGAAAGGTGCCCTTCACCGGCATGGACATCCGGGTGCCGATGCGCCGGCCAGGATACATCACCGGCACATTGCGCCGCCCCTGTTGGACGTACACAATCAGGAAGATGGTGGCCACAGTCACGATGATGGAGATGATGAGGTAAGCCCATCGGTGCTGTTCATCGGCCATCAAACGGGCAAAGTTGGCAGGCATCCGGGCAACGATACCGGCGAAGATGATGAGGGAAAGGCCCTGGTTGCGCAGGCCATATTCCGAGATGAGTTCGCCCAGCCAAATGGCAAACATGGTACCCGCGGTCATGGCCAAGATCACGGTAATGGTCGGCAGCAGGTTCGCGCCGCTCCAACCGTAGTTGCGCAACACTTGCTGACCACCTGCAAACGCGGAAAAGAGGCTAATTTGCCCCACCGCCTGCAAAGCAGCCATCGGGATAGCGAGGATATAGGTCCAGCGCTCCATCCATTTCTGGCCTTCGCGCGGGTCCTCTTCCATACGGGCTTTCCACGAAGGGATGATGGGCACCAAAATCTGCAAAATAATCTGCGCGGTGATGTAGGGGTACACCCCCATCGCCAGCACAGAAAATTGGGACACCGTACCGCCCGAGAGCATGTCCAACAGCCCCACGAAAGCGCCTTGGGCACCACCCGCGTTGAGGATTTGCTTCAACACGTCGTGGTTTACCCCCGGCACAGGCACATGGGCTGCCAGGCGGTAGATGAGCAAGATGCCCAAAGTGATGAGCAACTTGCGGCGGATGTCGGGTGCCATCCATAAATAGCGCCAAGCCGAACGCTTCATGCGAGGCTCCTTTTACAGAGGGGTCGCCCTGGGGCTCAGAGTTCGATGATTTCCACCGAGCCGCCCGCGGCTTCGATCTTTGCCCGGGCGCTCTTGGAAATACGATGCACCTTGACCTTCAGCGGCACCGTAATTTCACCACAGCCGAGGATAACCACCGGCTTCTTCGGTTCGCTGATGATGCCCAGGTCGGCCAACACTTCGGGGGTCACTTCGCTCTCGGCGGGGAAGTCGGCCAAACGCTCCAGGTTGACCTCGTTGTATTCCACGCGGTTGATGGGGGTGAAACCGCGCTTGAAGGGCAGGCGGCGGAAGAAAGGCAGGTTGCCGCCCTGGTGATACAGCCGGGTGCCGCCACCCGCGCGCGCGCCCTGGCCCTTGGTACCGCGACCAGCGGTTTTACCCTGGCCCGCGGCAATACCACGGCCAACACGCTTGCGCGATTTCTTGGCACCACGGTTGGGTCGCAAATCATGCAGTTTCATGGCTACGCACTCTCCTCCACGCGGACCAAATGGCGCACTTTCGCGACCATCCCCCGAATAACCGGGGTGTCCTCGTGTTCCACCGTCTGGTTCATACGGCGCAATCCCAACGCCCGCAGGGTACCCTTTTGGCGCTTGGAATACCCAATGGGGCTTTTCACCAAGGTAATGCGCAGAGTTTTCTTAGTCATGGCGCTTCTTCCTCCGGTCCCAGAAGGGCAACACGTCTTCGGGGTTCTTACCACGCTCGGCTGCCACTTCTTCCACCGACCTGAGTTGCTCCAAGGCCTGCATGGTGGCCTTGACCACGTTGAGCAGGTTGTTGCTTCCCAGGGATTTGGTGAGGATGTCGCGCACGCCAGCCGCTTCCAGCACGGCGCGCACGCCGCCACCGGCGATCACGCCCGTACCGGGGGAAGCCGGCTTCAGCAGCACCCGAGCACCGCCCACCTCGCCAATCACTTCGTGCGGGATGGTGGTGTCATACAGGTTGACCTTTTTCAGGTTCCGGCGGGCGCGCTCCGAGGCTTTCCGCACCGCGTCGGGCACTGCGCCGGCCTTGCCCACGCCAACACCCACGCGGCCGCGGCGGTCGCCGACCACCACTGTGGCACGGAACGTAAACCGCCGACCGCCTTTCACCACCTTCGCCACGCGGGCGATTTCAACGGTGCGCTCTTCCAGTTCGTCTTCTGCCTGTACAGCAGGTTGATACTGAGCCATAGCGTTCTCCTCGCCTTAGAATTCCAGGCCGCCTTCGCGGGCGCCGTCGGCCAGAGCCTTCACTCGGCCAATGTATTTGTAGCCGCCCCGGTCGAACACCACTTCGGTGATGCCCGCCGCGCGGGCGCGCTCGGCAATGGTCTTGCCCACCAGGCGCGCTTGCTCGGTCTTGGTCAGACCTTCCATCTGCGCCCGCAGTTCCTTGTCAATCGTCGAAGCCGAAACCAGGGTGTGGCCGGCTTCGTCGTCAATCACCTGGGCATAGATGTGCCCCAAACTGCGAAAGACATTCAACCGCGGCCGTTCAGGCGTCCCGTGGATCTTTTTGCGCACCCGCAGGTGGCGCCGAATTCGTGCCTCTCGTCGGGTTTTCTTAGCCATTTTCAACCTCGCTCCACTACACCTTACCAGCCTTACCGGCCTTACGGCGGACGTGTTCACCCGCATAGCGGATACCCTTGCCCTTGTAGGGTTCGGGCGGGCGCACTTTGCGGATGTCCGCGGCCACCTGACCGACTTTTTGCTTGTCGTAACCCCGGACGATGATGCGCATCGGGCGGGACTTGGTGTCCACGTCAAATTCAATGCCTTCGGGCGGGGAGACCTGGACCGGGTGGGAGAAGCCCACATGCAAGACCAGGTCTTTACCTTTCATTTCAGCCCGATAGCCCACACCGTGAACTTCCAGCACCTTTTCAAAGCCTTGGCTCACGCCCACCACCATGTTGTTGATGAGGGCGCGAGTCATGCCGTGCCAAGCCCGATGCTGGCGCTCGTCCGTCGGGCGCTCAACGGTGATGACTTTCTCTTCGGGTTTGTAGGTTATCTTCATCGCCGCGGGGAAGGTCTGGGCCAATTCGCCCTTGGGGCCCTTCACCCGGACGTGCGAGCCCTTGATTTCTACCTGCACGTTATCAGGCACAGGTACGGGCAACCGTCCAATACGAGACACGCTCAACCTCCTTTCGGCCACTGGCGTCGCCGCGGGGCGCGCCAGGTCGTTCCGAAATGTGGAATGTTTACCAAACTTTGCAGATGATTTCGCCGCCCACACCCAGTTTGCGGGCTCGCTCGCTGGTCATCACACCCTTGGGGGTGCTCACAATGGCAATGCCCAGGCCGGAACGCACCCAAGGCAGTTCCCGCTTGCCGGCATACACCCGACGGCCAGGCTTGCTCACACGCTCCAGGCCTTCAATCACCGGGCGCCGATTGCGGCGTTCCCCAACGTATTTCAGGCGAATCCGCAGCGTTTTGTGGCTGGGGCGGTCTTTGTCTTGGATTACCTGGTAGCCTTCAATGTAGCCCTCTTCCTTGAGAATGCGGGCAATGGCCACCTTCATTTTGGAACTGGGCATTTCCACCTGGGCATGCCCCGCCATTTGCGCGTTGCGAATGCGCGTCAACATATCCGCAATGGGATCGGTCATCGTCATCGTTACCACCTCCGCCCGACTACCAAGAAGCCTTGGTCACGCCGGGGATTTTACCCTCTAAGGCCAGTTCGCGGAAACAAATCCGGCACACCCCAAACTTGCGCATGTAGCCGCGCGGGCGGCCACAGATGCGGCAGCGATTGCGCACGCGGGTGGGGTACTTCCGGCGTTGCTCGCGATAGATCATACACTTCTTGGCCATGACTACCCTTCCTTCCTAAACGGCATACCCAGCAAGGTCAGCAGTTGCCGGCCTTCTTCGTCGTTGCGGGCTGTGGTCACAATGGTGACCTCCATGCCGCGCACTTTGTCAATCTTATCGTAGTCAATTTCGGGGAAGATGAGCTGTTCCCGAATGCCCAAGGTGTAGTTGCCGCGGCCGTCAAAGGCATTGGGCGACACGCCGCGGAAGTCGCGCACCCGAGGCAGGGCAACGTTCATCAACCGGTCCAAGAAAGCCCACATGCGGTCGCCCCGCAGGGTCACCTTGACGCCAATGGGGCGCCCTTCACGCAGTTTGAAGGCTGCGATGCTCTTGCGGGCTTTGGTGATGATGGGCTTTTGGCCGGTGATGGTCATCAAGTCTTGCACGGCGTAATCCAACGCCTTGGGGTTATCGAGGGCCTCACCCAAGCCGATATTGACCACGATTTTCGTGATGCGCGGCACCTGCATAACGTTGTCCAGGTTGAGGGATTTCATCAAGGCCGGCACCACTTCGTTTCGGTATTTTTCTTCCAATCGCATCATGGTTTCTCTCTCCTTCACCGGCCTAATCAATCACCGCGCCACAGCGTTTGCAATAGCGCTCGGCCAAACCCTCACTGCGGCGGATGCCCACCCGAGTGGGCTCGTCGCACTTAGGGCACACCAGCATGACATTGGAGATATCCACGGGCGCTTCAAATTCGATGATGCCGGGGGTAATGGTACGGCCCTGGGCCTGCACCTGTTGCTGGTGCTTTTTGCGGATGTTGACGCCCTGGACCACCACGCGCCCTTCTTTAGGGAGCACCCGAATCACCTCGCCCCGTTTGCCTTTGTCGCGGCCGGTGATGACCTCTACCGTATCACCTTTCCGAATCTTCACCTTCACGGCTCACACTCCTTACAGCACTTCAGGGGCCAGGGAGACGATCTTCATGAAGCCTTTTTCGCGCAGTTCCCGCGCCACCGGCCCGAAAATGCGGGTTCCCTTGGGGTTGACGCCGTCGTTGTCAAGGATGACTGCGGCGTTGTCGTCGAAGCGGATGTGGGAACCATCTTCGCGCCGCCATTCTTTGGCGCAGCGCACAATGACAGCCCGCACGATGTCGCTCTTCTTGACCGAGCCGTTGGGGGTGGCCGATTTGACCGTCGCCACCACCACATCGCCCACGCGACCGTAGCGGCGCTTGGAACCGCCCAACACCCGGATCACCAGGATTTCTTTGGCGCCGGTGTTATCGGCAACCTTCAAGCGCGATTCTTGCTGAATCATGCTTCGGCCTCCTGCTGGGCCACGACGTCTTCATTGCCCCGGGCGCGGCGCACGATGGCTTCCACCACCCAATGCTTGGTTTTGGAGATCGGGCGGCTTTCCACAATGCGCACCTGATCGCCCACATGGGCACCCAGTTCGTCGTGGGCCTTGTATTTCTTGTGCGTATGCACCACTTTCTTGTAGAGGGGGTGCCGGAAGGAGCGGCTCACCCGCACCACTACCGTTTTATCCATCTTGTCGGAAATGACCACACCCGTAAGTCGCCGACGCTTGTTCATGCTTCACCTTCCTCTGCATATGCTTCCAGTTCCCGCTCCCGCAAGATGGTGAGGTAGCGGGCAATCAGGCGACGGGTCCGGCGCAGGGCGTTGGTATCCACCAGTTCGCCGGTGGTTTTCTGGAAGCGCAGGTGCATCAGTTCTTCCCGCGCTTCAGCCAGCCGCGCCTCGATTTCCTCGGTTGAGAGTTTGCGAATCTCTGAGGCTTTCATGCTTCCTCCAACCCTTCTCGGACGACGATCTTGGTCTTCACCGAGAGTTTATGGGAAGCCAGCCGCAGGGCCTCGCGGGCCACCGACTCAGGCACCCCGGCGATTTCAAACATAATCCGTCCCGGTTTGACCACCGCCACCCAGAGTTCCACATTCCCCTTACCGGAACCCATGCGGGTTTCGGCCGGCTTTTTGGTCACCGGCTTGTCCGGGAAAATGCGAATCCAGATTTTACCACGGCGGCGCATGTGGCGCACCATTGCGCGGCGGGCAGCCTCGATTTGGCGGGCCGAAATCCACCCCGGCTCCAGGGCCTGAAGGCCGTAATCGCCGAAGTGCACTTCTGCGCCTCGAGAGGCTTTGCCCTTCATGCGGCCGCGCATCTGCTTGCGATATTTGACGCGTTTGGGCATCAACATGATTTCACTCCTCTTCAGCGGCAGGAACCCGCCGTTTACTCGCTCACATACACGCCTTCGGTCGCCACAGGGGCTTCTTCTTCGACCTCGGGCAGCACATCACCTTTGTAAATCCACACTTTGACGCCGATGCGGCCGTAGGTCGTCAGGGCTTCCGCCTTGGCGTAGTCAATATCGGCCCGCAGGGTTTGCAGCGGCACCCGGCCATCACGCAGCCACACGGTGCGCGCCATTTCCGCACCAGCCAAACGCCCCGAAACCTGAATCTTGATGCCCTTGGCGCCTTGGCGCATGGCCTGCTGGATGGCACGCTGCATCGCGCGGCGGTAACTCACCCGGCGCTCCAACTGGTCGGCGATGTTGTGCGCCACCAGGTAGGCATCCAGATCGGGGGTTTTGATCTCTTTGATGTCCACATCCACCTTGGAGCCCACCAGACCTTCCAGCGCGGCGCGCAGTTGCTTGATGGTCGCGCCTTTGCGGCCAATCAAGATACCAGGCTTGGCGGTGTGCACCGTCACCTTGGTTTTGGCCGGGAAGCGCTCGATTTCGATGCGCGAAATGCCGGCCCGGGGCGCCTGCTCGCGGATGAGTTTGCGGATGGCCAGATCTTGGTGCAGCTGCTCCGCATACTGGGGGCCCTCCGCGTACCAGCGGGCTTCCCAGGTTTTGTTGATCTTCAGACGAAAGCCAATCGGATGTACTTTGCGACCCATAAAATGACTCCTATACCTCTTCTTCGTGCTCGCGCAGGATCACGGTGATGTGCGAGGAGCGCTTGAGAATAGGCTTAAAGCGCCCCCGAGCGCCGAAGCGTCGCCACTTGCGGGTAGGGCCTTCATCTGCAAAGATGCGGTAGATGTAAAGGTCCTCACGGTTCAAACCGAAGTTTTCTTCGGCGTTCGCGATGGCCGAAGCGATGAGTTTGTACACCGGACGCGCCGCGCTGTGCGGCATGAAGCGCAACATATCCAGCGCCTCTTGAGCGTCCTTGCCCCGCACCAGGTTGATCACCCGGCGCGCTTTATAGGGCGAAACAGGCACGTATCGCGCCTTTGCGCGGACATCGATCGCCATAGCCTATCTCCTCTTCTTCTTTTTCTCGACGATGTGCCCGCGGAAGGTCCGCGTGGGAGCAAACTCACCCAGTTTGTGGCCGACCATGTTTTCGGTGATGTAAATCGGCACATGGCGGCGGCCGTTATGCACCGCGATGGTGTGGCCCACCATTTGGGGGAAGATGGTGCTATCGCGGCTCCAGGTGCGGATGACCTTCTTCTCGCCGCGGGCATTCATCTCTTCGATCTTGCGCAGTAACTTCGGGTCTACGTAAGGCCCTTTTTTCAGGGAACGTCCCATAATTTCAACCTCCAACCAAACCCACGCGCTTAGCGGCGTTTCTTGCTGCGCCGACGCACGATGTATTTATCGGTCTTCTTGTTTCGGCGGGTCTTCGCGCCCAGGGTGGGCTTACCCCAAGGCGACTTGGGGCCGGGCAAGCCGATGGGCTGACGGCCCTCGCCACCACCGTGGGGATGGTCCCGCGGGGACATGGCAGAACCGCGCACCGTGGGGCGAATGCCCATGTGACGTTTGCGGCCAGCCTTACCCAACTTGATGTTGCTGTGCTCCACATTACCCACCTGGCCGATGGTGGCGTAGCATTCCTGGCGCACCAGGCGCACTTCGCCAGAAGGCAGGCGGATGTGGGCGTAATCGCCTTCTTTGGCCAACAACTGCGCGGAGGAACCCGCAGCCCGCACCAACTGACCACCCCGACCGGGGTAGAGTTCAATGTTGTGGATCATGGTACCGGTGGGGATGTTGGCGATGGGCATGGCGTTCCCCGGACGAATTTCGGCCTCGGGCCCAGCCATGACGGTATCGCCCACGTTCAGCCCCAAGGGCGCGATGATATAGCGCTTTTCGCCGTCTGCGTAGTGCAAAAGCGCGATGCGGGCCGTGCGGTTGGGGTCATATTCAATGGCCGCCACCTTGGCGGGAATGCCCCGTTTGTCGCGCTTGAAGTCAATAATGCGGTAGTAGCGCTTGTTACCGCCGCCGCGATGGCGCACCGTCACCCGGCCATACACGTTGCGGCCCGAGTGCTTCTTCAAGGGCTCAATCAACGAGCGTTCAGGCTCGGTTTTGGTGATTTCCTCAAACGTGTAGCCCAACATGCCACGACGGGCGGGCGTGGTCGGCTTATATTTCTTGATACCCATCACTTCACCCCTTCAAAGATGTCAATCGTCTCACCGGGGGCCAAAGTCACAATGGCTTTTTTGTAGCCGCGGCGGCGGATGCCCATGCGGCGGCTGCGCCACCGACGGGTCCGCTTCGCAGGCATATTCATCACCCGAACCTTTTCCACCGTCACATCGAACAGCGTTTCCACCGCCTCTTTGATCATCGGCTTGGTGGCGTCTTCGGCAACCTCAAACACGTATTGGCCGAGGGCCTTGTGCTGATAGTTGGACTTTTCGGTGATAATCGGGCGACGCAGAACATCGTAAATCGTGGTCATTTCGCCCTCCTCATCCCAAGAACGCGGTGATCACATCCAAGGCCGCTAAGGGCATCACGACTTTGTCGTAGCCCAGCAGGTCACGGATGTTGAGGTAATTGGCCACCAACGTCTTGGCATACGGCAGGTTATTTGCCGAACGAGCCACAATGTCGTACTGCTCGCTGCGGTTGGGGCTTTCGGGCAACAAAATCAGCGCGGTGGTGTCTTCGCCCACCAACTGTTGCAGCGCCTGGGCCATTGCCTTGGTTTTCGGCTCGTCCAATTTGAGGTCGTCCACCACCACAATGCTGGCCTCCGCGGCTTTCACCGAGAGGGCAGAACGCAAGGCTGCCCGGCGCATTTTCTTGGGCATATCCAAGGTGTACTTGCGAGGCTTGGGGGTGTGCACCTTGCCACCACCAACCCACTGCGGCGAGCGAATGGAACCCTGCCGCGCACGGCCGGTGCCCTTTTGCCGCCAAGGCTTGCGCCCACCGCCAGAGACCTCACCGCGCGTCTTGGTGCTGTGGGTCCCCAGGCGGGCGTTGGCCATCTGCCGCACATACGCCTGGTGCATCAAGTCAGGCCGAATGGGGGCCTCGAAGATGGACGCGGGCAGTTCTACCTCGCGCACCTTTTGCCCTTCCATGTTATACACATCCACTTTCATGGCTCTGCTCCGAATCCCTAATTCTTCCGGGCCTCACGGATGAGCACCAGGCCACCCTTGGGGCCAGGCACTCCACCCTTCACGGCCAACAGGTTGCGTTCCGGATCCACCAGGACCACCTCCAGCCCCATCACCGTCACACGGGCATTGCCCATATGACCGGGGCCACGGGTGCCCTTGAGGGTACGACCTGGGGTCGAGGTTGCGCCGCGCGAACCAGGCGCTCGCCAGCGATCCGACTGACCGTGGGTTTTCGGGCCGCCCGCGAAGCCGTAGCGCTTCACGCCACCCTGAAAACCTCGCCCCTTGCTGGTACCGGTCACGTCGACGCGCTCGCCCACGGCAAAGCGCTCCACAGTGACCACGTCACCCTCTTTGACATCCGGGTCTTTGGCCCGGAATTCCCGCAAATAGCGCAGCGGCGGCACGCCAGCCCGCTTCAGGTGACCCAGTTGCCCACCGGTCAACCGCTTGGGGCTGACCTCCTGAAAGCCCAATTGCACCGCGGAGTAACCATCTTTCTCCGGGCGGCGCACCTGGGTAACGTAGCAAGGCCCAGCCTCGATGAGAGTCACGGGGATGGCCGCGCCATCTTCATCGAAGATCTGGGTCATGCCGATCTTCTTTCCAATGAGCCCTTTGAACATCTCGGTTGTTCTCCTTCTTCTAAAAGTTTCTCGGGACTGTCGGCCTGGGCTTGAGCCGCATCATCCCGCCCCTGAGCAGTCAACAGCCTGCCGCGAGCGAAAAGGCGTTTGTCTGTGCGCTCGCGTGCCAGTGCTGCTCTTACTCAGAGGGAACTCACACCAGCAGGATTGGCCTGCTGCTGTTGCTCTATCTGACTGCTTTGCGCATGGGTATGCACTCTGCCGGGGAGAGCGCCGCTCAGAAGGCACTCTCCCCAGCAGGACAGGCTCAAGGCAAAGCCCGTCAATTCTACCCGATGTGAAGCAGATTGTCTATACTTTGCTTAGAGTTTGATTTCGATGTCCACACCCGCAGGCAGGTTCAAACGCATCAGCATGTCAATGGTTTTGGCATCAGGGTCCAAAACATCAATCAAGCGTTTGTGGGTGCGGATCTCAAAATGCTCGTGAGAGTCTTTGTCAATGAATGTGGAACGACGCACGGTAAACCGCTCGATTTTCGTCGGCAGGGGCACAGGGCCAACAACCCGCGCGCCCGTGCGCTCTGCGGCCTCGACAATGCGCTTCGCCGATTGGTCAAGGACCCGATGGTCATATGCCTTCAAACGGATGCGGATTCGCTGCTTCGCCATTTTGCACCTCAGTCCAGAATTTCGGTGACCACACCGGCACCGACCGTCAGGCCACCCTCACGGATGGCGAATTTGCTCCCTTGCTCCAGCGCTACCGGC
>JAADCW010000183.1 GCA_013154225.1 Chloroflexota bacterium | reverse complement strand
TTGGGCAGGTCGGGAAAACGGTTGTCAAGGCGGATTTGCGAGCCATCGCGCAGATGCAGGATGACGTCGCCCTGCCAGCGCCGCGGCAAAGGCCACCAGTTGCGGAACAGGCGCAACTGAACGCCGTTGACGTCTTCCCACGCCAGGGTGACGGCGCGCTTGGGCGGGAGATGCACAACAATATTGTGAGGTTCCAGAAGCAGATAGGCGCGGCTGCGCCAGCGGAGACGAATGAAGAGTATCAGTGCGACGAGCGCGGCAATGGCCGTACCCAGCCAATACAGCCGGGGGCGGTAGATGGCCGCGACAAGCCCGTGGCGGGTGTAGAAAAACCAGGTTTGGTAAGCCGCGTAACCGGCCAGCACCAGGGGAATCAACACCAGGGTGAAATAATACCCCCAACGCGCGGCGCCTTGCGGGCCGCCTATAAAAATTTTGCGGGTGGGGTGTGACCGGGAAGACAGGGAAGACGTGGTCATATCGGCCTCAGGCGCGCGGGGAGGCATCATTGGAAGCCGGGCGAGGCTCTGCTGGCTCGGGAGGAAGGTGTTCGGGTGCAGGCGGTGCGTATTCGCTGCGATAGGGCACTGACGGATGCCAGCGCGTGGAAGACGTGCCATCATCGTGATAGATGGCTGTCAGTCCTGTTTCTTGCCATAGCCGCTGTTGCCAGTGGTCTATCTCGTATGAGGTACGCCTGACGGCCTGCCAGGTGGGGTTGTGACGTATTTTGTGAAGCCACGCGCCCATGCGGCGTGCAAACGTGACCATATTTTCAGGCTTGAACACCAGCAGCGCGATGGTCAAGACCACCAGTATTTCCAGAGGGCCAACGCCAAAAATATTCATGGTGTGTCAGAAGGGGGCGTTTGGTTTTGTGCGGCCACAGCCCGCAGCGCCTGCCGGATGTCGTTTTGGTGCTCTGCCAGGCTGCCCAGCACGCCGTTGATGAAGCGCGGTGAACTGTCGGAGCCGTAGATTTTGGCAAGTTCCACGGCTTCGTTAATGGCGACTTTGAGTGGTGTGTCGGGGGCAAGTACCATTTCCCACAGGGCAATGCGCAGGATGTTGCGATCAATGGGCGCAATTTGCTCCAAAGGCCATTCGGGCGCATAGCGGGCGATGTGTTTGTCCAGATGGGCGCGCAGCGGCGCAACCCCGAAGACAATATCGCGGGCAAAACGTTCCAGACGCTCGTTGGCCAGCGGCTCGGCTTCCAGCCGGTGGCGCAAAGCCGTGCCGGGAAGATGGTCTGTAAGGTCGAGTTCGTAAAGTGCCTGCAGCGCGAGGCCGCGAGCGCGAGTACGTGCTTTCATGGGAAAGACGTCATCCTTGAGGATAGTGGATGTCTTCGATATGGACGTTGATGCGGCCTACGGTCATGCCCACCATTTCGGAGATGGCGCGGGCCACGGCTTTCTGAATTTCACGGCTGACCCGCCGCAGGTTGACGCTGCTTTCCAACACGACGTACAGGTCAGCATCGACCACGCCATCGGCGATTTCGATTTGCACGCCTTCGTTGGCGCCTTTGCGGAACAGGCGGTTGACCCCGCCGGGCACCGGCGCAAGATCATATACGCCGGGCACTTTGAGGGCTTCCAGGCGAGCGATGGCAACCAGCACGTCGGGGGAAACCGTTGTGGTTCCGGGAGTGGTATCTTCGGTCATGGGTGGCTCCTTGAAAAGTTTAGGTCATGCCGCCGTTCACGCCGAGCACCTGGCCGGTGATGTACGCGGCCTGGTCGGAAGCCAGGAAGGCCACGGCGTAGGCGACCTCTTCGGGTTCGCCTTTGCGTCCCAGAGGAATCATTTGCAAGATTTGTGCGCGGGCGTCATCAGGCACGCCTTCCCAGATGTCGGTTTCGATGTAGCCCACCGCGATGGCGTTCACGGTGATGTTGCGGCTGGCGACTTCGCGCGCCAGGGCTTTGGTGAAGCCGATTTGTCCGGCTTTGGAAGCCGAATAATTGGTTTGGCCGGGGTTGCCGATTTGCCCGGCTACCGAACTGATGTTGATGATGCGCCCCCAGCGTTTGCGCATCATGGGGCGCACTGCGGCTTTGCTGCAGTTGAATGTGCCTTTGAGGTTGGTGTCGATGACCGCGTCCCAGTCTTCTTCTTTCATCAGCATGATGAGGGTATCACGGGTGATGCCCGCGTTGTTGACCAGAATGTGAATGCCGCCAAAGGTTTTGATTGCAAAATCAATCAGGGCTTTGGCCTGGGCGAAATCCGCGACGTTGGCCTGGAAGGCTTCCGCCTGCCCGCCCGCGTCGCGAATGGCCGCGACGACTTCTGCGGCTTTGTCTGCCGCGTGGTTGTAATTGACCACCACTGCGGCGCCCCGTTTGGCGAGTTCCAGTGCGATGGCGCGGCCAATGCCGCGCGACGCGCCGGTGACGACTGCAACTTTGCCTTCCAATGAAAAGGTGGCTTCCATTTTTGTGCTCCTGTAAAGATGCTTCAATTATACCGTAGTCGAGGAAATCAGGCGGAAGTCAGGGTGGCGATATCTTCGGGCGTGCCGCACGTCAGGCGTGTGGTTTTGCGGTCAATGCGTTTGACCAGGCCGATGAGGACGTTGCCGGTGCCGACTTCCACAAACGTGGTCACGCCCTGGGCCAGCATGTAGCCCACGCTTTCTGTCCAGCGGACGCGATGGGTGAGTTGCGCGTGCAGGTCTGCGCGGACGTCGTCCGCCGTGCGCAAAGGCTGGGCGTGGATGTTGCCAATCACGGGCACGCGCGGGGCCTGGATGGGCGTGGCTTCCAGCGCGCGGTTGAATGCGTCTTGCGCGGGCGCCATCAGGTAGGAATGCGCGGCCACGCTCACGACCAGGGGCACCACCCGCCGCGCGCCCTGTTCCTGCGCCAGGGCCATGGCCCGCGCGAGCGCGTTTTTGTGGCCGGAAATCACCACCTGGCCGGGGCAGTTGTCGTTGGCGATTTCCACCCGCTCGTCCGCGGTGCTGGCTTCCTGGCAAATGGCTTCCAGGGTGGGGATGTCCATGCCCAGAATGGCGGCCATGCCGCCCTGACCGCCGCCCGCAGCGTGCATGGCTTCCCCGCGGGCGCGGGTGAGGCGCAGCCCTTCGGGGAACGGCATACTGCCCGCGGCAATCAGCGCGCTGAGTTCGCCCAGCGAGTGCCCGGCCATGAACGCGGGTTGGAAGTCGGGCAGGTGGGATTGCAGCACCCGCAGCGCGGCAATGGAATGCACCACCAGCGCGGGCTGGGTGTTGCGGGTGTCGTTGAGTTCTTCCGCGGGGCCTTCCCACATGATGCGGCTCAAAGGGAA
>JAADCW010000149.1 GCA_013154225.1 Chloroflexota bacterium | reverse complement strand
CGGGCATCGTCCGCGGCCTGGGCAATGGCCTCGCTGTTCCGAATGCGACCAATCAGCGCATCCATCTGCTCACTGGGCACGTGCTCGCCCTCAATGACCGCCTGCAAATCCGCATCGTCGGGGTGCGCTTCCAGATAACACAGCGTGGGCATGGTAATCAACCCGTGGCGCAGGTCGCTTCCCACGGGCTTACCCAGCTTGGCCTGGTCGCCGGTAAAGTCCAGGATGTCGTCCACAATCTGATAGGCAATGCCCAAGTCGTGGCCGTAGCCCCGCAGGGCTTCCACCTGGCCTTCATCCGCACCGCTCAACAGGGCCGCGGCTTCCGTGGCTAAAACAAACATCGAGGCAGTTTTCGCAAAAATGCGCTGGTAATAGGCTTCCCTATCAGCCAGGCCGGGGCCATCGAACAACTGCGTAATCTCGCCATCCACGATAATGGCCAGGGTCTCTGCAAAGAGTTGCATCACTTCCAGGGAACCCGCCAAAGCGGCCAACCGCGCGGCGCGAGCAAACATGAAATCGCCAGTGAGCACGGTCGCGGCAGGCGACCACGCGGCGTTGAGGGTGGGAATACCCCGGCGGAGCAACGCGCCATCGATCAGGTCGTCGTGCACCAGGGTGGCCGTATGCAGTAATTCAATGGCCGCGGCCAGGGTGGTCAGCCGCTCCGAGTCTGCGCCCAACATTTCGCCCACCAACAGCGCCAACGCGGGGCGCAGGCGCTTTCCCCCGGCCGAGAGCAAGTGCTGTAAAGCCGCGTCCAGGTCGTGGTGGTGCTCGGCGGCCTGCTGGCGCATCAAGGCTTCAACGGCCTGCAGGCTTTCCTGTACCGGGTCAAGAAAGGATACCGTGGTCAAACTGCTTCTCTCCAGCGAAAGAGTTTTTGTGCATTTCGAGAGGTCAGCCGCGCGACGTCTTCCAGGCTGAGGCCGTGCAATTCGGCAATCTGAGCAGCCACCAGCCGCACGTAAGCAGGCTCGTTGCGGCGGCCGCGATAAGGATGTGGCGCGAGAAACGGCGCGTCGGTTTCCAGCACCAGAGCTTCCAACGGCAGAGAAGCCACCACCCGCCGCCGCTCTGGCGCATTCTTGAACGTCACCGGGCCACCAATGCCCAGCAGGAAACCCAACTCAAACGCAGCCCGCCCCTCAGCCTCGGTGCCGCTAAACGCATGCCACACGCCCGGACGCTCGGCCAGCGGGTTGCCTTCTTCCCGCAGATCAGTCACCCACTCCCGCAGGATGCCCAGCAGGTCGTCGGTGGCTTCCCGGTTGTGCAGGCTGACCGGCAGGCCCAGGTCCGCGGCCAAATCCAACTGCTGGCGCAAGACATGCCACTGGGTTAGCCGCGGGGTACGGTCGCGGTAATAATCCAGGCCAATTTCGCCAATGGCCACAACCGTTGGGGAAGCCGCCAACGCGCGCAGGGCTTCCAGGGTGTGTTCGCCTTCCCAGGCTTTATGGGCATCGTTGGGGTGCACGCCCACCGCGGCATAAAGGCCTTCGTATTGCTCGGCCAAATTCACCGTGGCTTGGGAAGAAGGCACATCCACGCCCAGACTGAGCATCACCTGTACGCCGTTGCGGTGGGCGTTAGCGATGACGTCGTCGCGGTCTGCATCAAAGGCATCAAAGTACAGGTGACAATGGGTATCGGTCAAAAACATGGGCGTTTGCGCGGTTGTTTTGGATAAGTTTAAGGCGTCCTTCGACTTCGCGTCCTTCGGGCGCTCCGCTCAGGACGTTGGCAGTTGCAACGTCGCCGAGGCTCGCATTTCTGCTCAGGACACTGGCATTCTTGTGGCGTCCTGAACAGTGCAGCAAGCCATGCCAATGCTATTTCAAACCTGCAATGCGCAGGCCGTCTTCCAGAATGGCGTCCACGCGGCTGCCGTCGGTGGTTTCGCAGTAAATCCGCAACAGGGGCTCGGTGCCCGAGAAGCGGATGAGCAACCAGCCGCCATCTTCCAGCATGAATTGGTAGCCGTCAATGGTGCGGAAACCCACCACCTTCAGCCCGCCAATGGTTTCGGGTTTGGCGTTGCGCACGCGCTCTTCGATGGGTGCGCGGTCGCCGGTGAAGGGCACGTCAATGCGGTCGTAGTACGACGGGCCAACCTCCTCGAAGATGAGTTCCACCAGTTCCGCTGGCTTGCGGTTGAGTTTCACCATCATGTCAAGGATGTAGAGGCCCGCGAGGATGCCGTCGCGTTCGGGGACGTTGCCGCGGAACGCGTAACCGCCGGATTCCTCGCCGCCGATGAGCGCGTTCACTTCCAGCATCTTGGGCGCGACGTATTTGAAGCCCACGCCGGTTTCGTAAACCGGCACGCCGTAGCGCTCACCCAGTTTGTTGAGCAATGTGGTGGTGGAAATGGTCTTCACAATGGGGCCACGCTGCCCGCGCACTTCCAGCAGATAGTAAGCCAACAGGGCATACACCCGCAGTTGGTTGACGAATTCGCCGTGCTCGTCGCCCACGCCCAAGCGGTCCGCGTCGCCGTCGGTGATGAGCAAGACGTCTGCGCCGCGCTTGACGGTCTCTTCCAAAGCCACATTGATGTTGGGCGGAATGGGCTCCGGTCGCTTCATTTCGGGGAAGATGGGATTGCGGGTGTTGTGGATTTCTTCCACCACGGTTTTGCCGCCTTCCAGCAGGCGGGTGAACCAGCCCGCGCCATTGCCCCACATGGGCTCCACCAACACTTTGAAGCCCGCGTTCTTGATGGCTTCCAGATCCACCAGGGTTTTGATGTGCTCAATATAGGCGGGCGCGGGGTCAAAACGTACCACCAAGCCCTTTTCTTCGGCCTCGGCAATGGGCATGCGCTGAACGCCGCTTTCATCCGCGGGAATCAAGGCTTCGATGCGCTGAAGCCCTTCCGGCGGGATCGCGCCGCCGTGCTCATCGCGCACTTTGAAGCCATTGTCGGTGGGCGGGTTGTGCGAAGCGGTGATGTTGACCGCGCCAACCGCGCCCTTGTCCACCACCGCGTAGGAAATCACCGGCGTGGGGGTCGCGCCTTGGGTGAGATACACCCGCAGGCCATTGGCAGCCAACACTTCGGCCACAGCCGCGGCAAAGTTTTCGGAATGAAAACGCTTGTCGTGGCCAACGACCACCCATTCGCCTTCCTTGCCGTTTTCCAGCAAATAGCGGGCAAAGCCCTGCGCTGCCCGCCGCACGTTCGCAAACGTATAATCTTCGGCTATGCGTCCCCGCCAGCCGTCGGTGCCGAATTTGATGTTCCCGGCCATGTCGTCCTCCTGGGATTGTAGTAAACCTAATTATACCAGGGAAGAACCCGCCCAGGG
>JAADCW010000005.1 GCA_013154225.1 Chloroflexota bacterium | reverse complement strand
CTGAGCAACTGCCAAGCCGCTTCAATGTCTTTCAGCGCCACATCCGGCGACTGCGGCAGGGCTTCCCAGGCCAGGGTCAGATGGTCGTCCACCTGGGGCAAGGCTTCATCGTCGGGGCGCTGGGCTTGCAGCCAGGCCACCGAAGCCTGCGCGGCTTTCAATTCGTCCGCGGCCAGGCCATAGTTCGCCTGACCAATCAGCACTCGCGCCCGCGTGAGGGATTCCAGCACACGCAGGACAACCACTTGCTGCTGCATGGCCTGCAATTGAGGTTCCCAGGCCTGCCAGTTTTCCTGCAGGGCTTCGGCAGTGGCACGCACGTCCCCTACTGTGGCGTCCACCTCATTGAGCCGCCCGTTGAGGTTGTCCAACTGGCCAGAAAGAACAGCTTGCTGTTTTTCCAACTCATCCAAACGGGCCTGGACGGCTTCCCAATCAGCCTGTTGGGCATCCAACTGCTTGGCCAAGGCTGCTTGCTGGCTCTGCAATGCAGCAATGCTCTCTTGCAAAGCAACTAACTGCTGGTTGACCTCTTTGGCACGGGTGACGGACTCCTCTTGCAGAATGTCCACCCGGGCCTGGAGTTCCTCCAAGGGGCGAACATAATGGCGGTAAGCATAGGGCACTGCCAGGTAAAGCGCGCCCGCGATCAAGCCCAAGATGAGCAAAATCACGATGAGCCGCGCCAGAAAGCGCACGAAGCCCACAAAAGCCCCTGCCATCCGCTCACCAAAAGAGGGCTTAGACGCCGCGGGTGCGGATTGGGTTTCGGGCTGTTTTTGTTCGGTTTTTTCGGTCATTTTTGCACCTCGTTATCCACAAAACATCACGGCGAAGGCGTCGGCGTGGGGGTTTCGGTGGGGGTTACCGATTCGGTCGCCGCGGGCGAAACCATGTCGTTGAGCAAATCGGTCAGGCCTTGCAGGAAGTTCTCAAACTTCTCAGCACTTGCCTGCACTTGCTCAATCGCGTCGGCCATTTCATCCACCTGAGATTGCAAAGCGTCTTGCTCTTGGCTCAACTGCTGAATGTCGTCGCTCATGGATTTCAGGTCTGCAATCTGGCGTTGAAGGGTGTCCAAAGACTGCTGGGCCTGGTTGAGGTCGTCTTGCAAAACCTGGACCTCGCGTGCTGTCGCCTGATAACGGGTAGCGTCTGCATAGCGCAGGCCGCCGTTGATGGCGTGAAGCACGCCCAGGCTGAGCAAAAATGCCAACAGAAAAGCCACAAGGCCGGTGGTCAGGGCAATGCCCCACGCTTCTCGGCGGGAAATGCAGGTGCGTTTTTCCGAAGCCGGCGTGGCAACTTCAGATGGGGCAGCATCTTCCGCTTCCTCTTGCGCCTCTGCCTCTTCAGCGGCCTCTTCGGTTTCGGCCTGGGCTTCGGTTTCGGCTTCCTCTGCCTCGGACTGGGCTTCGACCACGGCCTCTGCTTCCGCCTCTGCCTCCTGTGCGTCCGCTTCCGCGGCTGCGGCTTCTGCCAAGGCCACGGCCGCGGCCTCTAAAGCTTCCTCTTCACCCGCGGGGGCTTCTTCGGCCTCCGCCACTTCAACCTCGGCCTCGGTTGCTTCATCCTCAGCCTCAGACGGGCTCACCTGGTCTTTCGGCGCGGCCAGGGCAATCGCTGTGGATGCCTCTTCGTTTGCGGTTGTCTCCATCGGCGTCACTGTCAGATAAGGGCGCAAGCGTTCCAACACGCTGGGACGAATGCCTTCTACTTTTGCCAAATCGTCCACCGTTTTGAAAGGACGGGCTGCAATGATGCGCGAGGCCAACACTTCACCAATGCCCGGCAAGGCTTCTAATTCTTCACGCGTTGCCAGGTTGAGATCCACCTTACGAATTTCGTCCATAACACACCTCCTTTACATGGACAACCAAACAGAACCTGTCTTATTTCAGGCTTGAGTAAGCAATGCCTTTGCGGATTGCAGCATTTCTTCTGTGGTGCCGCCAAGCATTTGGGCCAATTCGCGCACCCGGGCGTCGCCTTCGACGGGCTCAACAGTGGTCACTGTGCGGCCATCGCGCACGTGCTTGGTCACCCGGAAGTGGGCGTCGCCATAGGCCGCCAATTGGGGCAAGTGGGTAATCACCAACACCTGATGGTGTTGCGCCAGCTCGTGCAGTTTTTGCCCCACGATGGCACCAATGCGCCCACCAATTCCCTGGTCAATTTCGTCGAAAATCAGCGTAGGGGTTGGGTCGGCCAGGGCCAACACTTTTTTGAGGGCCAACATCAAACGGGAACTTTCACCGCCCGAGGCAATCTTTGCCAGCGGCTTGAAGCCTTCTCCTGGATTGGGCGCCAAAAGGAACTCCACCCGGTCAATGCCGCGCTCATCAAAGGCCACCCGCTCACCTGAAGGCAAAGGCAAACCCTTGGGGTCTGGGCGGCGCTGGAAGTCCACCCGAAAACGGGCAGAAGGCATCCGCAGGTCACGGAGTTCGGCCTCAATGCCTTTGGCAAGGCGCTTAGCCGCTTGCTGGCGCTTTTGCGAGAGCGCCAAAGCCTGCTTGGCCAGGTCGGCTTCCAGCGCGGCAATTTCGGCTTCCAGCGCGGCCAGGCGTTCTTCTGCGTGGGTGATGGTTTCCAACTCTGCTCGCGCCTGCTCGGCATAGGCCAAAATATCGGGAATGGTCGCGCCGTATTTGCGCTTCAAGTTGTCAATCAAGGCTAGGCGTTCTTCCACCGCGTTCAGACGCTGGGGATCAAATTCCAGGGTTTCGGCATAATTGCGCAAGCGGCGGGTCAGATCGGCCAGGGCGTCGGTAAGACCATCGGCCTCGGTGGCCAAATCGGCCTGCTCGCGGTCGGTTTGTGCAATCGCGTGCAGGGCTTCAGCCACCTGCCCAAACAGGTCGGTAATGGCCGGCACTTCGGCACTGCCCTCGTCGAGCAGGAAAATGGCCTGACGGGTTTGCTCAGCCAGGGCTTCTGCATGGGCCAGGCGCTCGCGCTCGGCCAACAGGTGCGCTTCTTCGTCAGGCTGTAGGGCTGCGCTTTCAATCTCATTGATTTGGAACGCCAGGAAATCAGCCCGCTGCGCGGCCTCGGTCTCGCTACGGCGCAGGTTTTCCAGCTCACGGCGGACTTTGCGCAAACGCTGGTACGTTTGGCGATAGGCTTGCAGCGCAGGCTCCAGCCCTGCGTAGCGATCGAGCAGGCGAATATGCTCCCGTACCCGAAAGAGGGAAAGATGCTCGGCCTGGCCGTGGATATCTACCAGACGCTCGCCCACCTGTTTGAGCAGGCTAAGGCTGACCACCCGGCCATTGAGGCGGGCGGTGTGGCGTCCACTGCGGCGGATTTCCCGGGTGA
>JAADCW010000036.1 GCA_013154225.1 Chloroflexota bacterium | reverse complement strand
CCCCCTCCTCTCCCAGAGGGAGAGGAGGGGCGCTCGTGTGCCTCAAAACCAGACGGGCTGGCAATAACATCGATTTGTGTCAGGTAATCAGATCTAAACTTTATATCCAAACATCAAAAGAGCACACCTTGACGGCGTGCTCTTCTTGTTTTCTTGTGATGGGCTGTTGGGCAAAACGCGCGATTATGATGCCACAGCCTCTTCGGCCAGCAGGGCTTCCTCTTCTCGGGCCACCCGCATGCCTTCTTCCACATCCACCCGGGTCAAGATAAAGCCGCCGATGATGAAGAAAATCACGATGGACACGATGCTCAAGCGGCTGCTGCCCATCAACTGCCCCACGAAACCAAACAGCAAGGGGCCAAAAATGCCTGCGAACTTGGAACTCACACTGAAGAAACCGAAGAATTCCGACGACTGGCTCTTAGGCACCATTTGGCTAAACAGCGAGCGGCTCAGGGCCTGCGAACCACCCTGCACCGTGGCAACACCAAAGCCCAACAGCCAGAAATGCCACGCCTGGCTCATGAAATAACCGCCAATGGAAATCAGCGTATAAACGCCCAGCGTGATGTAGATGGCCTTCTTGGTGCCGATCTTTCCGGCCAGCCAGCCAAAGAAGAACGAAAACGGAATGCCCACAAACTGAATCATCAACAGCGTGGCAATCAGCGTGTTGGAATCAATGCCGATTTCCGTGCCGTAGATGGTCGCCATCTTGATGATGGTGCCAATGCCGTCGTTATACAGCCAGAAGGCCAGGAGGAACTTCCACAATTCGTCATAGCGCTTGACTTTGCGGAAGGTGGTGAGCAAACGGCTGAAACCGGCCTGCACCGGATTCATTCCCACCTCGTTGGGCAATACCCGCCGCTCAGGTTCGGGCACCCACTTCCACAGCGGGATCATGAAGACCAGCCACCAAATGGCCGTCAGCAAAAACGACAGCCGCGTATAAAAGCCCACCTTTTCATCGGGCGCGGTCATGATCAGTCCCAAGGAAATGGCCAAAAGCAAACCGCCGCCCAAATAGCCCATTGCGTAGCCCGCGGCAGAGACCATGTCGCGCTCGTTTTCCGCGGCCACGTGGGGTAGAAGCGAGTCGTAAAACACGTTGGCGCCGGCAAAGCCCACGTTCCCGATGATGAAGAAGATCGAGGCTTTGAGCCAATCGCCGCTATACACGCCGTAGAGCAAAGCCGAGCCCAAAATACCCAAAAGGGCAAAGCCTGTCAGATAGCGCTTTTTCGCGCCGCTGAAGTCGGCCATAGCCCCCACAATAGGGCTAATGAGTGCGACAATGAACAAAGCAATGGAAGTGGTGTAAGCCCAATAGACCGTGGCGTGGTTTCCGGGCAAATTCGCGCCCGCGACCTTGTAGTAATAAATGGGCAAGATGGACGACATCATAATCATCGGGAAGGCCGAATTGGCCCAGTCGTACATCGTCCATCCAAACACCTCTTTGCGTTTGAGCAACTGCCAAAGGCTGGGCGGCTTCTGTTGGGCCTGCTCGCCCTGAGAAGAGGGTGTTGCTTGAGAAGTCGTGCTCATCCATCACTCCTTGATGTCAGGATTTTAGGAATATCACCCAGCAGAAACGGCCATGAACCGTGTCTGCAGGCATACCCCGCACATAAAGAAAAAACCCCCGACGTCCGGCAAAGATACGTCAAGGGGGTTTTGCTAATGCCGTTTACGGCGGTTTTTCGCGCGCTTGGCAGATTTGCGCTGGCCTGCCTTGCCGCGTGAAGGTGAGGCTTTCTCGCTCGGCTGATAGGCAGGCGGATTTTGCCGCCAGAAGGGGTAAAGCCACACCACCAGCAACAGCCCAGCCAGGGCTACCATTTGCGCCACCCGCAGGCCGCCCAACACGGTCAGGCTGTCGCCTCGGAAGCCTTCCACAAACAGCCGCACCGTTGCCAACAGCCCCACAGTGGTCAGAAACAAAGTGCCATCGCCACGGGCTTTGCGACCTTGTTCCCCAACCCACGCCAGCACACCCGTGGTCAGCAAAACCTCATAAAACTGCGTCGGGTGGCGCTTCGCGCCCCAAAGCTCAATGCCCCACGGCAACGACGTCGGCATGCCATACGCATCGCCGCTCAAAACATGCGCCACGCCCACAAAGACCGCAAACGTGGCCAAGCCCGGCGCCAAAGCATCCAGCGTTGGGCGCAACGGCAAATGACTGCGCTGGCCATAAGCCCAAGCAGCAATCAAACCGCCCAACAAGCCAAACCAAGGGTCTAAAGTTTGTGGGTTGAGCGAAAACAAACTCAAAGGTGCGCTCACAAAAGCGTCGGGGTAGCGCAGGGCATAGCCCAAACGCGCGGCCACCGCGCCCATGCCCAAGCCCCAAAAGATCAGGTTCACCACCCGCTCGCCCGACAGCCCCAACCGCACGGCCTGACGGGCTGAAAGTTCCATCCCCAGCCAAAGGCCCAGCAACAACGCCAGGCCAGGCAACTGCACCATCACCGGACCGATGTTGAGATAAGGAAGCATCAGGGTTCCTCCTGCAACAGCGTTTCCACTTTAGACCGCAGCAAGCCTTCGCTCATCGGTCCCCCAACCACCACCCAGCGGATGATTCCCTGCCGATCCACGAAAAAGGTCGTCGGCGTGCCATGCACCTGATACAATCGCGCAACCGTGGTTTCGGTATCCAACAAAATGGGGAAGGTCAAAGCATATTTCTGCACAAAAGCCTCAATGGCCGCGGTGTCGTGCTCTACGGTGATGGCCAATATCTCCAGCCCTTGCTCGTGATAATCATCATACACCTGCTGCATGGCCGGCATTTCTGCTTTGCAGGGCGAACACCAGGTTGCCCAAAAATTGATGACCACCACCTGCCCCCGCAAATCCTGAAGGGCAATTTGCTTGCCATCCAGCGTTTGCAGGGTAAAATCAGGAGCAGCAAAGCCCTGTTTGGGCGCGGGGGGCGGGCCAGCAGTGGTTGCGCCCGCGGGGGCGCGGGTCAGCGCCATCCACCCCAACCCCACCAGGGCTACCGCTACCAACCAGGCCCAATGGGTCCGAGAACGCGGTGCAAAGTCCAGGTCCAACAAGGGCATGTCCTCCATTCCGAAACTTCGGCCTGCCCCCTTCCTCACGGTCAGACCGAGTACGCAACAAATCTTACCACAATGCAACCTCACGCGCTTGTGCTTTACAAAGGCCAGCCCGCGCTGGTCGAACAATCCACAGCCAAACACCTGCTTTTGCGCCTGCCCGATGGCACCACCCGCAAGGTGCGGCCTAAAGACGTCCTGCTACTGCACCCTGGTGCGTGCACAGAAATCCCCCGCGCCGCGCC
>JAADCW010000235.1 GCA_013154225.1 Chloroflexota bacterium | reverse complement strand
CTCTGGATGGCCTGCGACCTGCGTAACATCTCATGCTAACCCGTTTTACAAGATTTCCAGTTGTTGCGCAACTTTTGTGTCAGGTAGCCAGGAGATACGTTACAAATTCGAAAATTCGTCAGACGACTGACGTTTAAACCCTTCCCCCCCGTTTCAAGTGGTGGTAGACTATTTTCACCCCCCTATTCTTAGGGCTCGCACCCTGCATCTTACTCTCGGAGGTTGTACCATGCGTAGTTTCCTCGGCCGCGACATTCTTTCTTTGAAGGACTTTGAGCGCAGTGAATTTTTCCGCGTTTTTGAGGTCTCCGAATACATGGAGCCCATTGCACGCAACCGCAAAAACGTGGACATGCTCAAAGAAAAAACGATGGTCACCGCTTTCTATCAGCCCTCCACCCGCACCCGCTTGGCTCACGAAGCCGCGATGTTGCGCTTGGGCGGCAAGGTCACCGGTTTCTCCGATCCCAAGATGACCCGCGCTGGCGACTTCTACCGCGAATCCATCAAAGACACCGTCCGCATGTTGGAATACTACGGCGATGTCATTGTGATGCGCCACTTCCAGCAAGGCGCTCCCGCGGAAGCCGCCAAGTGGGCTTCTATTCCGATCATCAACGGCGGTGACGGCTGGGGCGAACACCCCACCCAAATTTTGACCGACCTCTACACCGTTTACCGGGAAAAGGGCCGCATTGACGGCCTGACCTGGGTTGCCGTGGGCGACATGCGGATGCGCACCATGCACTCCCTGGCCTACGCGCTCACCAAGTTCGACTGCCCCATCACCTTCATTGCCCCGCCCGAAATGTCCCTCACCGACGAATTCAAAGCCGAGATCAAGGAAATGGGGCTGAACTTCAAAGAGGCAGAGCACATCGAGCAGGTGATCCACGAAGCCGACGTGATTTTGGTCGAGCCCGTGGTACAGCCCGACTACACCAAACCGCGCGACGAGCGCACCGGCGATGTGGGCCTGACCCCCGCGAACTACAAGATCACCAAAGAACTGCTGGAAACCAAAGCCAAGCCCGACGCCATCCTGCTGCACTCCTTCCCGCGGATGGACGAAATCCCCACCGACGTGGACAGCACCCGCTGGGCCCGCTACTGGCAGGAAGCCTTCAACGGCGTGGTCGTGCGCATGGCGCTCTTGGCGCTGGTGCTCGGCGCGATGGAATAAAGTTTTGAGAAATGGCTCTCAGGGGCGGCGCGCGCGTCGCCCCTAAATATTATCTCCCCCTGGCCCCGCCCAGGCCAGGAACATGCAAAATTTGGAGGTGCATCATGCAAACCGACCTGCGCGGACGCGACCTTATCAGCGATCTGGATTTCAGCAAAGAGGAAGTCGAAACCGTTCTGGATGTGGCTTGGGATCTGAAGCGCAAGCGCGCTTTGGGCGAACCCCACGCCTACCTGCGCGACAAAGTGCTCGCGATGTTGTTCTTCTTCTCCAGCACCCGCACCCGCGGCTCCTTCGAGGCCGGCATGGCCCAGTTGGGCGGCCACGCGGCCTTCATTGAAAGCCGCACCACCCAGATTTCCCACGGCGACACCGAAAAAGAACTCGGCGAAATCTTTGGCCGCTACTTCGACGGTATTGCCATCCGCCACGTGGATTGGGGCATCGGCAACCGCTACATCAACCTGGTTGCTGAAGCTTCCCGTGTGCCGGTGCTCAACATGCAGTGCGAAAAATACCACCCCTTCCAAATCCTGGCCGACTTGATGACCATGATGGAAAAGAAGGGGCGTGACCTGCGCCGCAAGAAACTGGTGGTTTCCTGGGCTTATGCTTCGTCCTACCTCAAGCCCATGTCGGTGCCGCAATCGCTGATTCTGCAAATGACCCGCTTCGGCATGGATGTGGTGCTCGCGCATCCGCCTGAATTCGGTCTGATGCCCGACATCGTGGACCAGGCCAAAGAACAGGCCAAGAAATACGGCTCTAGCTTCGAAATCATCAGCGACCCCAACGGCATGGAAGAGGCCATGAAAGACGCGGACATTGTCTATGCGAAGTCGTGGGGCCCGCTCATGACCACCACCGACCCCGACGAAGGCAAACGCATCCAGGATCAGTACAAGCACTGGATCATGGACGCCAAGAAGATGGCCCTGGCCAAAGAAGACGCCATCTACATGCACCCCCTGCCCGCGGACCGCGACATCGAGGTCAGCAGCGAAGTGCTGGACGGCCCGCACTCGGTGGTCTTTGACGAAGCCGAAAACCGCTTGCACGTCCAGAAGGCCGTGATGGCACTGACCATGCGCTAAAAAGCGCCTGGCCGCCGATTTCGCCGGACGCCCACAGGGGTTCGGCGAAATCGGTGCAAATTTGTGGATCTAAACCAAGGAGGTTCCATGAGCAGCGAGCGTAAAGTCGCCGTTGTTGCCGTTGGCGGCAACGCCCTCATCAAGGATAAGCAGCACAAAACCATTCCCGATCAATACGCTGCCGCCCGCGAAACCATGCACCACATCGCTGAGATGATCGCCGCGGGTTGGGATGTCATCATCACCCACGGGAACGGCCCCCAAGTTGGTTTCATCTTGCGCCGAGCCGAACTGGCCGCCCACGAACTGCACCCCGTGCCCCTGGATTCCTGCGGTGCAGACACCCAAGGCGCCATCGGCTACATGTTCCAAAAAGCCCTCTACAACGAATTCAAACACCGTGGAATGCCCAAACAGGCCGCCACAGTGGTTACCCAGGTTTTGGTGGACAAAAACGACCCTGCGTTCCAAAACCCCAGCAAGCCCATTGGCTCTTTCATGGATGAAGAAACCGCCAAAGAGCGCATGGCGCAGGGCTGGCACGTAATGGAAGACGCTGGCCGTGGTTGGCGGCGGGTGGTTCCTTCCCCCGACCCCAAGAAAATCATCGAACTGGACGCCATCCGCACCCTGGTGGAAAACAAATTCACCGTGATCGCGGTGGGCGGCGGCGGCATCCCGGTGGTGGAAAACGAAAACGGCGAACTGGAAGGTGTGGAAGCGGTGATCGACAAAGACTTTGCGTCTTCACTGCTGGCCGTCTCCCTGAAGGCCGACCTCTTCCTGATTTCCACCGCGGTGGAAAAAGTCGCCCTCAACTTCGGCCAACCCAACCAGCAATGGCTGGACAAAATGACCGTGGCTGAGGCCGAAAAATACCTGGCTGAAGGGCACTTCAAGCCCGGCAGCATGAAGCCGAAAATCGAGGCCATTCTGCGCTATCTGAAGGCCAACCCCAACGGCAAGGCGCTCATCACCGACCCCGAACACATCCCCGCTGCCTTGCGTGGGGAAACCGGCACCTGGATTGTTCCCTAAACCTCAAG
>JAADCW010000162.1 GCA_013154225.1 Chloroflexota bacterium | reverse complement strand
CGTCCGCGGTGATGTGGCCTTCCAGCGCGGTGAAGTCCAGGACGTCCACCGGGCCGGTGAGGATTTCCAGGGGCAGGGTTTCCACGGTCGCGCCGTCGGCAATGAAGTGGTAGGGCGCGTCAATGTGGGTGCCGAGATGCACCCCTGCGGCCAAGCGGGAGACGTTGGCGGGCTCGCCGTCTTCTATTTTAAGGAAGCGCTCCAGCACCAGTTCAGGATCGCCGGGCCAAATCGGGGTTTTGCCGGGCGCGATGGGCACGGAAACGTCGTAAATTTTCATGGCAAGCCTCCGGGGTTACAGCGCGGTTGAGGAAAGGCCAACCGCGCGCAGGGTGTAGCGAGAAAGGGCCTCACGGTTGACGGTAACACCCAGGCCTGGTGCATCGGGCACAGTGATGGTGCCGTCGGGGTTGAGGGTGAAGCGCTGGTGGGTGATGTCTTCCGCGTAGTAGCGGTCGGTGGCCGAGATGTCGCCGGGAAGGCGGAAGTTGGGGAGGGATGCCAGGGCCAGGTTGGCCGCACGGCCAACGCCGGTTTCCAGCATTCCGCCGCACCACACGGGCACGTCCCGCGCTTGGGCCAGGTCGTGGATGGCCAGCGCGTTGTGCAGGCCGCCAACCCGCCCTTGTTTGATGTTGATGACACGGCAGGCGTCCATTTCCAGGGCTTGCGCGGCATGGCGAGGCAGGCGGATGCTCTCGTCCAGGCACAAGGGCGTGCGGAATTGGGCTTGCAGTTTGTGGTGCTCCCAGAGGTCGTCTTCGGCCAGGGGCTGCTCGATGAGGAGCAGGTCAAGGTCGTCCAGGGGCTTGAGGGCCTGGGCTGTTTCCAGGGTGTAGGCGCTGTTGGCGTCCACCTGGAGCAGAATTTCAGGGAACGCGGCACGCACGGCCTGGGTATCGGCGACGTCGCGGCCGGGCTTGATTTTGATTTTGATGCGGCGGTAGCCCTGTTCCAGGAAGCGGCCAACCCGCGCGACCAGATCTTCGGGGGAAGGTTGGAGGCCAATGGAAACACCTACGGGCACGCGGGACCGCTGGCCGCCCAGCAACTCGCGCAGCGAGCGGCCGAGGCGCTGACCTTGCAGGTCCCAGAGGGCCATTTCCAGCCCGGCTTTGGCCATGTTGTGGCCTTTGACTACAGCCACCCGATGCTGGAAGTCGGCCGCGGGGGCGTCTTCGTCCAGGGGGGCTTGCAGGGCCGCGGGGCCTAAAAAATCCTGAAGGATGTGCCATGCAGTGCCGGTGGTTTCGTAAGAGAAGCCCGGATCACGGTCGGCCGCACATTCCCCCCAGCCGATGCGGCCGGTTTCGTCTTCGGCTTCCACCAGGATGCATTCCCGATGGGTGATGCGGCCAAAGGAGGTTTCAAAGGGGTGCTGAAGAGGCATGCGGACGTGGTAGAACGCAAGGCGGGTGAGTTGCATGGCGGTTTCCTTTCTGCAGTGGGATGATTTTAGCCCAGGGTGGCGTCACCGTGGGAAAGGACGTAGAAACTGCGGGGCGGTTTTTCGGGAAGATGCACGAAATCGGTGACCAGATAGCCCTGTGCAAACAGGTCTTCAAAAATGGCGCGGGTGTGCATGCGCCAGCGGAAAGCCAGGTCGCGATCGGCTTGGCGGAGGGTTTGAAAGTCGGATGGGATTTCGACGAGGATGAGGTCGCCCTGGGGGGCGTAGGGGGGCGTAACGGGTTCGGGAAAATCGTGCGGGCCGCGGGCCGTGGGGTTGAGGATGCGTGCGCCCGCGCTGAGGTAGTGGGCTAAATCCAGCGCCTGAGGCGGTGGCTCTTCCATCCGACGGAGGACGCGCGGGGCTTCGACCCACATTTCGGCCAGGAAGCGGTCTGAAGGCAGGCCCGCGTTGAGGCCGTCGCGCATCGCGCCGTACACTTCCCGCAGGTAGGTGCGGCAAATCGCACCCAGTTTGCGGATGTTGAGGTGCGCGTTGCGGCTGAGCAGAGGGTCGTATGTCCAGGTGATGAGGGGAAGCCCCTGATGGCGCACCCACTGCCATTGGGCCCGCTTGAGATGAAAACTCAGCCCATAGTTGCGGAAGTCGGGATGGACGCCGAGTTGATGCGAGCAGTGTTTGAATTGCCATCCCTGGGGTGTTTCCCGCATGCAGGGGAAGCCATACACAAAGCCGGCCATGCGGCCGCTTTCCTGGTGGTAGGCGCCCAGCACGACACCGCCATTGTGCGCGATGGTCAGCAGGAGGTGGTCGGGCACGATGTCGGTTTCCGATCCCGGCCAGACCGCGCGCTGGATGGCCTCAACTTCGGTCATTTCTTCGGGGGTTTCCAGGAAGCGAATGGTGAAGGTTTGGCCGCGTAAGTGAAGTTGGCGCATGGGTCACCTCGCAAACAGGGTTTGAAGCAGGCGGCGACGCCAGGGGATGGGTTTGAGGTAATCCAAACGATGGGCAAAGCGTTCGGGAAGGAGGCCGAATTCTCGGGGCAGGATGTCGGGTGGGGCAATGCGATCTGCCGCGAAGTAATCCAGCCAGAGGGAAGAGACCGGGAGGCGAGGGAAAAGATAATGAAGCCAGACGACGAGGTGGCGCAGGTGGGCGGGGGTAAGGCCGACGAATTTGCGCTTGAGCCCCACAGTGGAGGCGATGGCCTGGCTGATTTCCAGCAGGCTGAGGTGTTCTGCGCCGCCGATGGTGAAGGTTTGTCCCTGGGGAGGCATGGTTTCCAGCGCGAGGGTGAGCGCGGCGGCCAGGTCTTCCACCCAGAGCGGATGGAGCAAGGTTTGGCCGTGGTTGGGCAGGGGAAAAACCGGGGTGGCGTGGAGCAATAAGGCCAGGGTTTGGGTGAAATCGTCGCCGGGGCCAAAGGGCACGCCGATGCGGAAGATGGTGAAGGGCACGGTGCCGCGACGCAGAGCAAGTTCGGCCAGGCCGTGGGCTTTGAACCAGGGGTAGGCTGAGGCGGGCTCTGCGCCGATGGTGCTGACATGCAGGATGTGGGCTGTGTGCGCGTCGGCCGCGGCTTCGGTAAGGGTTTGGGCTTGGCGCACGAGCGCGAGCAAATCTTCCCCCTCTGGGGGCATTGTGGCGCCGTCCACAGAAACCACGGCGTCAATGCCCACCAACGCGGCGCGCATCCCGCGCGGGTCGTGGGGCGCGGTGAGGACGGCTTCCACCGAAACCCCGGAAGGCAGCATGGGGCTTTGGGGCCCTGGTGGAATCAGTGCCCGCACCTGGTGCCCTGCTTGCGCCAGGTGACGGACAACTGCCCGCCCCACGAAATTGGTGCTTCCGATAACTAAGACGCGCATGGGGTCATTATATCGCAGGGTGGCCTTTGCTGTTTGGTAGAATGGC
>JAADCW010000045.1 GCA_013154225.1 Chloroflexota bacterium | reverse complement strand
CGGACGCGACGGTCTTCCTGCGGAACCCGCCCGACGGCAGCGTGTATCGCCTAACATCTGACGTACCCGCGGACGCGCAGAAAATCCCCATCGTGGCCGAAACCGCGCTGACGGGCACGCGCCTGCGAATATGGGCCGACGGCGCGCTGCTGGCCGAATGTCCCGCGCCGAATTGCACCGCGTGGTGGCCGCTTTCCCCAGGCGAACATCGCTTTTGGGCGGACTTGGTTGGGGAAGACAAAAACACCATTTCCTCACCCCGGATCCAAGTATTTGTAGAAAAGTCCCACTAACCATGAGTGGACAAAAAACAACGGCGCCGAGAAAAGGCGCCGTTGTTTTATCGCTTTGAGCGGACAATGCTACGGTTCAGGATAAATACGCATCAGCACTGCCTGAACCACTACGCGATAGCGGTATTCCTGCATTTGCTCATCATACTGGCGGCACGTGATCAATGTCAACCAGGTGCCGCTCGGTTTGCTCTTGAAGGGCCAGAGCGTCTGCGGGGAAACCATCTGCCGGACCCGCACCTCATACTCATACACTTGGCCAGCATAGTGTATGCGGATGACGTCGCCCCAACGCAGCGAAGCCAAGTTCACAAAGGGGCCAGGTGCACCCGAGGCCAGATAGTTATGTGCAGTGAGCACCGTATTTCCCTTCCAGGTCGGGAAGGTCGTGCTTTCCAGATACCCAACCTGGTTACCCAACCACGTCAAGGCTTCTGCTGCACCACCTGGCACACCCACAATCGGCTGTTTGATCCCCAGTTTGGGAATTTCAAGCCACATATCCGTCGGAGCATATTGAATTTCATGAGGCTGTGCCGGGATTTCGGTGATGCGATTCGGCGCATACCCAGTATCTGGCAAAGCGGGCCTCACAGACACCTCATCGTAGTTATTCGCCGTATTCCAATCTGTAGGTGCCGCGTTGAGAACGCGCACCCACGCGCTCCATGCTGCAGGTGTGGCCAACACTTCTGCCTGAAGGGTCATGGTTGCCGTGCCACCTGGCGCCAGGGCGCCAACGTCCCATGTTGTCTCAGTAGAGCCAAGTACCACACTCGCGCTTCCTTGACTGACTTGGACGCTGTTATTGACATAGAGATAACCATCACCCAAGTAGTCGAAGATCTGTACCGATGTTGCTGGCGAGGCTGTGGTGGCGTTCTCTACTGTAATAGTAAAGGTTACTATTTCACCCGGCACGGGGTGTTCGTTACTCACCTGTTTGTGAACAATGATGTCCGTCCGCGGGATCACATCAGTCACGCCTGCTTCAGCATAGTCATCTTCGCCATTTGCGCCATTATTGGGCACCGAATCAGGGTCGTTTGCGTCAGATGCGGTGACTTCAGCCGCGTTGGTGTAATTACCACTGGCCTTCACCCGCGCGGTAATCCGCAAGGTCGCTTGGCTACCCACGGCAAGGTCACCCACATTCCAAACGCCACTGGCCTCATCATAAGCACCCACACTGGCGTTTGCGCTGACAAAGACATAGCCATCAGGCAATATATCGGTAACTTCCACACCAGAGGCGTCACTGGGGCCACCATTGTCCACTGTGATTACAAACACTACTGTATCGCCTACCGCCACCGACGTGGCGCTCACAGTCTTGGTGAGTGAAAGATCAGCCACCGGCACAACGTTGGTAGGTACTGCACTGGCATAGTCGTCTTCCGATGCGTCACCATTGGCAGGAGTGGAATCAGGGTCATCGGCATCACTGGCGGCAACCTCTGCAATATTGACGTAATCACCTGTGGGATTCATCGTCGCTGTCAGTTGCAGAGTTTCACTCGCGCCATTAGCCACGGTGCCCACGTTCCACACACCGGTGCCACTATCGTAAGTGCCCGCGCTCGGGTTGGCACTTACGAACGTGTATCCACTGGGCAGCAGGTCGGTGATCTGAACACCCGTCGCGTCGCTGGGGCCACTATTGGTCACCGTGATGGTGAAGTTGACAGTATCACCCACCGCGGGCGTGGCATTATCAAGAGCCTTGGTCAGAGAGAGGTCTGCCAAAGGTGTTACGCTGGTAGGCGCGGCTTCTGCGTAGTCATCCTCGGTGGTATCGCCGTTGCCAGGGGTTGAATCTGGATCATCAGCGTCACTGGCGGTCACTTCCGCGGTATTGGTGTAATCACCGCTGGCGTTCACAGTCGCGGTCAACTCAAGGGTGGCATCGCCATTAGCCGCCACTGTGCCAACGTCCCACACACCCGTATTGTCATCGTAAGAACCCAGGCTGGCGTTTGCACTCACAAACGTGTACCCTGTGGGCAACGTGTCTGTTACCTGAACACCCGTTGCATCGCTGGGGCCATCGTTCGTCAAGGTAAGTGTAAAGGTAACCGTATCACCCACAGTCGGCGTGGTATCGCTGACATCCTTCGTCAATGAGAGGTCTGCCAATGGGGCCACACTATTGGGTTCGGCTTCTGCGTAATCATCTTCGCCGGTATCACCGTTGCCAGGCGTTGAATCCGGATCGTCAGCATCACTGGCGGTCACTTCCGCAGTATTTTTGTAGTTGCCAGAGGCATTCACCGTGGCCGTAATGGTGAGGGTGGCATTGCCATTGGCCGCCACGGTGCCAACATCCCACACGCCACTGCCACTATCATAGGAACCCGTATCCGCATTGGCGCTTACGAACGTGTATCCATCAGGCAACTGGTCGGTCACCTCCACACCCGTCGCGTCGCTGGGACCATCGTTAGCAATCGTTATCGTGAAATTGACGGTATCGCCCACCACAGGTGTGGCGTTGTCAAGGGTTTTAGTCAGAGAGAGATCTGCCACAGGTGTGACGTTAGCCGGTGCGGCTTCCGCATAGTCGTCCTCGGCGGCATCATGGTTGTTGGGGGTAGAATCTGGGTCGCTTTCGTTACTGGCTGTAACTTCAGCAACATTGGTATAGTCACCGCTACTATTCATGGTGGCGGTCAGCACCAATGTAGCGTTCGTGCCGTTAGCCAACGTGTCCACATCCCAAACACCGGTGCCGCTATCATAGGTGCCCGTACTCGGGTTGGCACTTACGAATGTGTATCCACTGGGCAGCAGGTCGGTGACCTGCACACCCGTCGCGTCGCTGGGGCCACTATTAGTCACCGTGATGGTGAAGTTGACAGTATCACCCACCGTAGGTGTAGTATTGTCGAGTTCTTTCTCAAGGGAAAGATCTGCGCTGGGGGTTACACTGGTGGGTTCGACTTCTGCGTAGTCATCTTCGCTGGTATCGCCATTCCCAGGCGTTGAATCCGGATCTTCGGCATCACTGGCGGTCACTTCCGCAGTATTTTTGTAGTTGCCAGAGGCATTCACCGTGGCCGTAATGGT
>JAADCW010000012.1 GCA_013154225.1 Chloroflexota bacterium | reverse complement strand
TCAAAACGTGCCTGAGAGGGACTTTTATATTATGCCCCGCTTTGAAAGCGGGAGAAAGTTACATTAATCACATGTTTCCCCATAAAGAAACCCCTCGGCCTCAGGGAAGATGCCGGCGGAGGATGGTTTTTTGCACTTCTTTTATTTTGGAGCACGGGCGGTGTTGTGGTGTGCGTTTCCCCCTCCTTTGGCAACCGCGGATGGAAGTATGAGGCGTTAGGCCGTTGTATCGCCAGCAGACGGCTCAGGGGCGCTCATGGCCGCGTCAATTTCGGTGGGGCTTTGGCCTTTTTCCAGGCGCTCGACCACTTCGTCGAATTCCGCGCCCATATCTTCTCCCAGGGAGGCTTCCATTTCCCGCATCATTTTGCCCAGGGCCTGGGGGTCTTCGTCCAGCGCGGCCAGGCGTTGGGGGTCGGCCAGGGCAGCCAAATGGTCGGTTTCCGAGCGCAGCACCCGGACCCGGGGCAAAACTCGGGAGACCGCGTCGCTGCCGCAGTGGGGGCAGGTTACGGTGGCGGTGTCGTATTCCGCATAGGTCATCCGCACGGTAAAGCGCCGCTGACATTGGGCGCAACGGTAGGTGTAAGCAGGCATCGTAGATCTCCGAAGGCGCGGGGTGATGTTACAATTATACCCACCTTTATTTCGGGAGCCGTGTTATGACGTCTTTTTCTCCCCCGCCGCCTTCGCCTTTGCTCATTGTGATTTCGGGCCCTTCAGGCGTGGGCAAAGATACGGTCATTCAGCGCATGAAAGAGCGCCGTTTGCCCATCCACTTTGTGGTGACAGCCACCACGCGCCCCCCACGGCCTGGTGAGCGCCACGGGGTGGATTATTTCTTCATCAGCCGCGAGGAATTTGCTCGGATGATTGATGAAGGCGAGTTGCTGGAATACGCGTTGGTGTACAACGACTACAAGGGCATTCCCAAACAGCAGGTGCGCGAAGCCCTGGCCAGCGGGAAAGATGTCATTATGCGGATTGACGTCCAAGGCGCGGCCACGGTGCGCAAGATGTGCCCCGAAGCCCTGCTGATTTTCCTCACCACTGAAACCGAGGAAGAATTGGTGCGGCGGCTTGAGCGACGGAAAACCGAATCGCCTGAGGATCTCAAACTGCGCATTGCCACCGCGCGGCAGGAACTCAAGCGGATGGATGAATTCGATTACGTCGTGGTCAACCGTGAGAACGCGCTGGAAGAAACCGTGGATACCATCGTGGCCATCATCCAGGCCGAACATCACCGCATACCTCATCGAAAGGTTTCACTATGAGTTACACACCTTATCAAGCACCCAAACCCGCCCGTGGCTGGCGCGCATGGAAGCGCCGCCTTCCGGCTGATTTCCCCTGGGTTTCGGCCACCATTGGCGCGGTAACGGTTTTGGTTTATCTGCTTCAGGTGCTTTCTGAAGCCATCTTTGGCGTGGATTTGCCCGTGGTTTGGGGTGTGAAATATACGCCGTTGATAGTGGAATCGCATCAGTATTGGCGGTTGTTGACGCCGGTATTTTTGCATGGGGGCCTGATGCACATTGGGCTGAACATGTGGGGCTTGTATGTGTTGGGCCCCAGTTTGGAACGCCTCTTGGGCCCTTGGCGCTTTGCTCTGCTGTATTTCATCAGCGCCTACACGGGCAACGTGGTTTCCACCGCGTTTACCCCCGCGCCGTCGCTGGGTGCTTCCACCGCAATTTTTGGGTTGTTGGGCGCGTATTTGGTGGTGTTTTACACCAATCAAGATTATCTCGGCAATGCCGCCCGCAATGTGGTTTCTCAGGCTGTGTTTTGGATTGGCGTCAATTTGCTTTGGAGCGTGCTTCAGAGCGATATTGACCTTTGGGGGCACACTGGCGGCCTGCTGGGCGGGATGTTGTTCTCCCTGCTGGCCGGGCCGCGGTGGGGTGATATTGGCGGCAAGGTGTACGATTATGGCGCGGCCTATTTCAGCCTGCGGGATCACCGCCCATATCGGGATGTGTTCTTAGGGGCTGTGATCACGGTGGTGGTTTTCACCGTGGTGTTGGTGGCGCGCTATCCTCAAGTGTTGCCGTTTTGATTCGCGTGTGGATGGACGAGGAGGCCATGCAATGCGATTGAACCCTGAAGGCAAGCCGTATATTTTGGCGCCGGCCGCGTTGGCCGGTGTGCTGGGCGCGTTGGGGTTTCGGAAAGCCGCCGCGGCTTCGGCTGCTGCGGCCGCGGGTGTGGCTTATTTCTTCCGCGATCCCCAGCGCCAGCCGCCCTATCGCCGCGACGTGGTGGTTTCCCCCGCAGATGGCGAAATTATCGTGGTCAAACGCACGTTTGAACCCCGTTGGCTGAAAAGCGAAGCATGGCAAATTGGCATTTTCATGAGCGTGCTGGATGTGCACGTCAACCGCGCACCGGTCACTGGGGTGGTGGAAGGCATTGAGCACCAGCCCGGTGAATTTGTGCCCGCGTATGATTTGGATTCCGTGCATCGCAACGAGCGGCGCTATTACTACCTCACTCGCGAGGATGGCACCAAAGTGATGATGGTGCAGGTGGCCGGCGCTTTGGCGCGGCGCACAGTGCCTTTTGTGGCGCCGGGCGACGCGGTGAGTATGGGTGAACGCATTGGCATGATCCGCTTTGGTTCGCGCGTAGAGGTCTTTTTGCCTTTGCGCGCCCAGCCTTTGGTGGTGGTTGGCCATCGGGTGCGGGCTGGCGAAACCCCGCTCGCGCTCCTTCCTGAAGAAGGTTGAGATGCCGCGCACACGACGCTCGTCTGCCCAGCAGGGCTACTATGCCATGTTGCCCAACTTGTTTACCACGGGCAACCTGTTCATGGGCTTCTTTTCCCTGGTTTCCGCGGTCAACGGCCATTTTTTGCGGGCTGCAGTGTTGATTTACGTGGCCATGATTTTCGATTTTGCCGATGGCCCGGTGGCGCGTTTTACAGGGTCTTCCAGCCAGTTTGGCGTGGAATACGATTCCCTGGCCGATTCGCTTTCGTTTGGCGTTGCGCCCGCGATGCTGGCCTATTTGTTTGCCCTTTCTCGCTATGACCGTTATGGCTGGCTGGTTGCGTTTTTGTTTGCGGCTGCCGCGGCGCTGCGCCTGGGACGTTTCAACACCCGCGCCAGGCCGGGCAAGGCCAATGCCTATTTCCAGGGCATGTCCACCCCCACGGCTTCGGGCACCCTCGCGGGATTAGTGCTGTTGTTGCGACATTTTCATGCCAGCCCTGAAACCCGAGGTGTGGTTTTCTTTGTGGCTGTGCCCCTGCTGGCTTTTCTGATGGTCAGCAGTTTGCCTTATTACAGTTTCAAAACCGTGCGTCTGACCCGCAAACAGGCGTTTTACGCCACTGTGGGCGTGGTGGTGCTCATCGCGGCTGT
>JAADCW010000109.1 GCA_013154225.1 Chloroflexota bacterium | reverse complement strand
TTCGTCAATGCTGAGGTCGTCGTCCTGATAGCCCAGGAACTGCCAAAGGGGATACAGCAGTTTGACGCTGACTTCCAAGGCATTGTGGAAGTGTGTGGGCGGATGGGCCAGCCAGGCCGCACGGCGGCTTTCCTCCGCGTGGTGTTCGGCTTGTTTGCGGCGTTTGCGCTCTTCGAGCAGGCGTTTTTCCAGATCCTTGAGGTCTTTGGCCAGGTCTTTGATTTTGCCATATTTCTTGTAAAGCGCGTAAAGCAGGCCGCCCAAGGAAGAAAGGGAAATGGGGAGCACACATTTCCACCCTAAGGGGAGCTCGCTGGAAGGCTGCGGCGTGGGCGTAGAGGTGCTATGGTGGTGCATGGTGCTGTCGGTGTGTTCGTCTTCGTTGTGGGTGTCAGTGGGCGTGGGGGTGGGCGTGCTTTGCACGGTGGTGGCTTTGGCCGTGGGGGTCGGTTTGAGGGATTCTGCCGCGTGGATGGTCGCGGTATGCGCGCCCAAGAGGCTCAACACAAGCCCCAGGGTAAACACAAGGCACCATTGCCGAAACGGAGAAGTCAGACGCACAACGCGCATAGGAATGCTCCTGAGCATTGCAGCGGTTTCATTTTTTATGACGCTCAGGCGCGGGAAACGTTACGACGTTGACCTTCCCCCTGAAAAAAGTGGGCGGGACAGGACTCGAACCTGCGACCTCTTCCTTGTAAGGGAAGCGCTCTAACCAGCTGAGCTACCCGCCCAAGACGGGGGTAATTATACCGTAAGTTGGCCGTTTGCCAGAGGTTGAACGACCTTTTGTAAAGCAGTCTGCCAGTTTGTTCCGAGCGAAGATTTCTGGGGTAGAATGTTAGTGAAGCCTGCGCCTTGTGCCGCCCTGATGGTGTTGGTTTGCCAGGAAGGCGGCTTAAGCGCCGCCCGTGGTGCTTTGTGATGCGACCTGAAGGGCGGATGCGTGAGGGCTTTGTTCATGCTTATTTGTCATTTCATCCCATGCCTTGGGAGGCAGCCATGTTCAACAAGAAAACAGTACGCGACGTAGATGTCACCGGCAAGAAGGTGCTGGTACGGGTAGATTTCAACGTGCCCCTCAAAGAGGGTGCCGTGGCTGACGATACCCGCATTCGGGCGGCCATTCCGACCATCGAATATTTGCTTCAGCACGGCGCGGCCGTGGTGCTGATGTCGCATTTGGGGCGCCCCAAGGGCAAGCGGGTGCCGGAACTTTCCCTGCGCCCTGTGGCCACCCATTTGAGCCATTTGCTGGGGATGCCGGTGGTCTTTGCCGAAGACTGCATTGGCGAACCTGCAGAGCGCACCAAAGCCGCGCTCAAGCCCGGCGAAGTGCTGTTGTTGGAAAACACCCGTTTTCATCCTGAAGAGAAAAAGAACGACCCAGAGTTTGCCCGCCAATTGGCCTCGGGGTGCGATTTGTTCGTCAACGATGCGTTTGGTTCAGCCCATCGTGCCCACGCGTCCACCGTGGGGGTGGCGCAATATCTGCCCGCGGTGGCTGGTTTCCTGATGGAAAAGGAACTGCGTTATTTGGGGCAAACGCTGGAAAACCCCGAACGTCCCTTTGTGTCCATTTTGGGCGGCGCGAAGATCAGCGACAAAATTGGCGTGATCCGCAACCTGCTGACCAAAGCCGACCGCATTTTGATTGGCGGCGGCATGGCCAACACGTTCTTCGCGGCCCAGGGCTACCGTATGGGTAAATCGCTGGTGGAAGCCGACGCGGTGGAAACAGCCAAGGCCCTGCTGGCCGACGCGGGCGATAAGTTGCAGTTGCCTGTGGATTTGGTGATTGCCGACGCGTTTGCTGAAGACGCCCAGCGCCGCATTGTGCCCGTGGGCGATATTCCCGATGGATGGATGGCTTTGGATATTGGCCCCAAAACTGTGGAAGCCTTTGCCGAAACCATCCACGGCGCGCGCACGGTGGTGTGGAACGGCCCTATGGGCGTGTTTGAGATGCCGCCGTTTGCCAAGGGCACGTTTGGCGTGGCCAAAGCCGTGGCCGAAAGCGGCGCGGTGAGCATTGTGGGCGGCGGCGATTCGGTGGCCGCGATCAAGCAGAGCGGCCTGGCCGACAAGATCACCCATTTGAGCACGGGGGGCGGCGCTTCTCTGGAAATGCTTGAAGGGAAAGTGCTCCCCGGCGTGGCTGTGTTGGAAGACAAAGAGAGCTAAATGCGCCTTATTCTCACCCACGAACAGGCCGATTTCGACGCGCTCGCTTCGCTGTTGGCCGCGCGCTTGCTCGACGAGCGCGCGGTCGCAGCGATTCCCGCGCGCGTCAATCGCAACGTGCGTGGGTTTTTGGCGCTCTATGGGGCTGACCTGCCCCTGACGCCGTGGCGGGATGTGCCCCGCGAACCTGTGGAAGCGGTCACGTTGGTGGATACCCAAACCCTGCCTTCTATGCGTGGGGTTTCCCGCCAAACGCCCGTGCTGGTGATTGACCACCACCCTCGCCGCGATGATTTGCCGCCCCATTGGAAGGTGCACATTGACCCCGTGGGAGCCACCACCACCCTTTTGCTGGAGGACCTCAAAGACCGCGCGCGTCACCTTACCCAAATCCAAGCCACGTTGCTCCTGTTGGGTATTTACGAAGACACGGGAAATTTGAGTTACGAAAGCACCACCCCGCGGGATGTGCGCGCCGCGGCGTTCCTGCTGGAGCAGGGTGCATCCCTGCGCATTGCCCACGAGTTTCTCAACCCGCCCCTGACCATGCAACAACGGATGGTGTACGACATTCTGCTGGCCAATGCAGACGTGCGTACCATCCAGGGCGCGACGGTGGCGGTTTCCCACGCTCAGGTGGAAGGGCTTACCGACGACATTGCCCCTCTGGCCCATAAACTGCGCGATACGTTGGAACCAGATGCGCTCTTTGTGCTGGTGAGTGTGCCCGCGGGGGTGCAAATTGTAGCCCGGGCTACGGGCGATCAGGTGGATTTGCCCGCTATCATGGCCCATTTTGGCGGCGGTGGGCATCAGCGGGCCGCGGCCGCGCTGGTCAAAGGGCGGGATTTGGAAAGCGTGCGCCAGGAACTGTGGGAAGTGATTACCCGTCACGTGCGCCCACCCCTTACCGTGGGGGAGATCATGTCCCGCCAGCCGCAGGTGCTTTCCCCTGAGACCCCGGTGGAAGAAGCCGACCGCTTGATGCGGACGTTTGGCTATGAGGGCTATCCGGTGGTGGAAAACGGCCGGGTGGTGGGACTGCTCACCCGTCGGGCGGTGGACCGCGCGTTGAGCCACGGCCTGCATGTGCCTGTGCGGCGGGTGATGGAAGCCGGCGAGGTAACCATCTCACCCGAGGCCTCGGTGGACCGCTTGCAGCAGTTGATGACCGACACCGGCTGGGGGCAGATTCCGGTGGTGGATGAGGACGG
>JAADCW010000047.1 GCA_013154225.1 Chloroflexota bacterium | reverse complement strand
CTTGGGGGAGGTGGCCGAAGGTCGGAGGGGGGTTGTTTTATTCGGGACGTAGGGTGGGACGTGGGGTGTAGGGCGGCCATGCATCGGCGACCAGCTTTTTGGCTTTGGCATCGCCAACAACCCCTACCCCGGCCCTCCCCAAGGGGAGGGAGCATTATTTTGCAGCGTCCGAACCGTGGAGTAATGACGCGGCATGGGCCCCGGCTCGCGGACACTTCGTGCCCTTGGCCGGGGACACGAACTGCTTTCACTTTCATGTGACCAAAGACGTATCCCCGGACGAGGCGGCATTTTGCCGCCGAGATCCGGGGTCCATGCTGTACAAATAGCCGGGAGTATGTTGCGGTAAACAAACCCGCGCCAAGCTACAACTCAACGTTCAGACGTTTCAGACCTTATAGCGCCAATAACCCTTGATCTTTTGAGTATTGATCGTCGCCCCCCATATGTACAACAGGACAAATGTCCCTGGCAAGGAGGGGGGGGGCTTTTCTTGCTACCCTTCCAATTGAAGGACCAACATCCATTCCAATATCCTCTGCTCCTTCGGAGAAGAGAAAGGGAGTGATAATATGAAAAAGCTGATGGCATTGGTTCTCTCGTTTGGGTTGGTTCTGTTAGGCGCGGCACCTGTGATGGCGGCGGGGCAAAGTACCGCGGCAGATGCTGGTAAGGATGTAGCCGTCACTTTGCCCCAGGCAATGGAAATTGACGACGAGTATCTAAATGATAATGTCGGCGGCAATCCGGCCGTTGCGGTTTTGGCTGTTTATGCCACGCGGGTGGCAGTCCGTTGGCTTGCTAGACAGGCCATCAAGCGGGCTGTTGGTGCCGCAACGGGTGCAGGCTGGGAGGCGGGTAACCAGTTAGTTAAAGGGAAATTCGATGGCAAGAAACTGGCCTGTGCAGCGGCTGGCGGAGCCGTGGCCACCGGTGGAGTTCCGTCTGCAGTGCTTGGTGGTGCGGCTGCGGCAAAGTGTGAGCGCTAAGGATGTGGCCCACCCCGCGATCGCGGGGTGGGCACCCCCGCAATGACAGATATATTGTTAATAATTGCCTCGGCCGTCTGGGTGAAGCTAATTGTAGCCATAGTGGACCAGGCGCTGTTTGGTGTGAGCGCAGAGGCGTTGTCTTGGGCAGGTAAGGCCATGCGCATTTCACCAAACAAAGCCTTAGCCCGAGCAGTGATTTCGCTCGTGCTGTTACTGCTCGGTGTTTTCGTCTTTGCCGCGTTGGACAACTACTTATATTCTGTGCAGCCAGCGCAACATATTGCCGCCCACAGACAGCTTTACACTTTCATGGCCATCGTTTGGGCGATAGACGTATTCCCGCCCTTCTTTTCTCGCAAGATCGGCGACGATTCTTGACGCGCACTGAGTTTGCGTCATGTCGCGCTCTTAGAAAGTTGTTATGCAATACCTAAGTGTTTTTGATAATACAAGCACACTTTTCAATTACATATGTCGAAAATGGCAGGTTTTTGTTGTTTTGCCCATGTTTATGTTCGCCGCAGTCCAAGCTACTCCTATACGTACACTGGACACGACTGGTGATGTTACATTGGGTATCCAACCAGCTCCCTACCGCCCCCTCCGCTACACCCACGTCACCGGCCAGGCCGACTGGTACACCTGCGGGGCTGCGGCCGTTTCTACACCGCTTACTTACTACTATGGCGACGAGGTTTCGGAACAAGAGGTATTAGAGGCAGCCTTTGCGGCTACCCAGGAGTCTGGCAAAGACCCGCTGGAAGGACTAACGGCCCTTTCCCTCAAAAGGGCCATGCAACAACGCGACTACCAGGTAAAGGCTTACCGGGTAAACCTGGAACAACTGGTTGACTACTTCCAGCGCGGCGGGCTGCCGGTAGTGGCCCACGTTACCAAACCTCAGTTACACTTCCTGGTCATATCGGGCATTGTCCCCGACCCCCGCACCCAAAGGCCCCAGGTCCTGCTGGCCGACCCCTCCTGGGGCCGCCGCATTATTCCCCTGGAGGAGCTGGTGACCTACAAGGGTTTTTCCGGCGTCATCCTGATAGCCGTACCCAAAAGTCAGGAACAGCTAGAAGAGGTGCGCCGCTTACAGCAAGAAGAGCTTACCTGGGCCCAGCAGGAGCTGAGCCGTCTGGCCTCGCTTAGAGAGAGGATGCCTTAGCAAGTCGCAAAGATTGTAGTGATTGCTAAGTCTGAAATGCTGACAAATAAGAATAGTCAGAGAAATAAGAAACAAAAAAAGAAACAAAGAAGCTCGGCAAAACATCCAAGGGAGGGCCTGCAATGCAATACCAACGCATCTTGAGCTTTTCGACTAAAGTTTCGTCTGCTGTACTGTCTGCTGTCTTTGTTTTTGCTAACGTTCAGACCAATGCTCCGGTCAACGTTTTGGTCAATGTCTCGGTCAAGGCACTGACCAATGCCATAGCAAATGTCTTTGTATCTATTTTAGCCATCCGCCTGTTGTTGTGGTTTTTCGTCGCAAACGCGCGTACCGTGTACATTACTGCCGCGCGCCTCGCGACTATGCGCCTCGCAACCACACGCATTGCAACGAAGCCCGTAGTGAGCTACGCGGTGATAAGGATAAGACCGTTGTTATTGCTGCTGCTCTTTGTCGGCCCGCTTGCATCCGCACCCGCCCTGGCCCAGTCTTCTTCAACCGGCTCCACCAACCCTTCTCCTTCGCCTCAACTCCCCGAACCGGTAGATCCCCTCAAGCGCCCCGAGCACACCCCGGGCCGCTTCTCCTTCAACTTCTACTTCGGCTACAGCCCCAGCAGCGGCGCCTACCTCGACTATGATGAAGAAGGCAACCCCTACACCGACTCCTACACCAGCCACGCCCTATCTCCATCCTTCTCCGCCCGCTACGCGATAAGCGAGCAGCTGACCGTTGGAGCCGGCTTGACTATCCACTACACCGTTACCCAAACCCTGCGCAGCTACTACGAAGGCGATACCGTAAATACCAGATACATAGACGAGGGAGATTTGTCTTTCCTTCCCCGCCTTTCCCTGGCCTACCGCCCCGAGCCAGACAGCCTCTATGACCCTTCTCTGTCGTTTACCCTCTACAAACCTTGGGCCCTGGGAGTTTCCCTCTCGGCCAGCCTGCTGCGCGACCCGGTAGTCCTTTCCTCCTCACTTTCCTTATCTCACAGCTTTATGCCACCTTATTCTTCCAACCTCAGCCTGGCCGCCGGGGCTGGCTTTGTGGTCAACGACCGCATCAGCTTTAGCCTGAACGCCTCACTGGACCAACCCCTCGGCTTTGCCGCCTCTCCTGGCCTTTCCCTGACATTCTCCACCGGCTACGGCCTCGACCCCGAAGGCAACTCACAACTATCGCTAGACCTGAGCGCCTCTTTCAAAGACGGCAGCGCCAGCTACAGCCTGGGCCT
>JAADCW010000178.1 GCA_013154225.1 Chloroflexota bacterium | reverse complement strand
TCCTCGTAAGGCATCATGGATACCCTTTCCCAACTTCTCATCCAATCACCCGGCAACCTGGCCTATCACCTGGTGCTGCTCTTTGCCTTGGGCGGTGCGCTTCAAGCCGCATGGGCCCAATGGCAACGCGCGCCCTACCCCCAAACCCAACGCTTGCTGTGGGGCTTGAGCATCCTATTGGGCATTCGGCTGGCCATGTTCCTGATGGGTGGGTTGGCATGGCAGCAGGTCTTCCCTTCGCACCTGATACTCCCCATTGCCGACCGGGCGGCCACGGCTGCGGGCATCTTGATTTTCACCTGGCTTTGGGGCTTTCCCGAACACAACCGCGCGGGCGACCGCCTGCTGGGCCTTGGCCTGGGGCTCACCGCGCTTATGGCTGTGGGCACGTACGCCTTGTGGCCTCCCCTGACAAGCCGCTATTTCAACGGCTCTTTCCCTGATTTGCTCTGGAGCATCTACAACTTAACCCTCGCGGTGGTAGGGCTCATTGTTTTGGCACGCCGTCGTCCCGATAACGCCTCTGCCGGCATCGTGGCCTTGAGCATCCTCTTGATTGGGCAAGGGGTGCATTTGCTTTTCACCCCGCCCACCGGCGATTTAGACGGCTGGGTACGCTTTGCCGACCTGCTGGCCTACCCCCTGCTGTTTAGCCTACCCTTCCGCTTTGCCGCGCCGTCCGCCGAAACCCAACAGCGCGCCATCTACATCCAGCGCCAAGACGCGCCGCCGCCCTCAGAAGAAGCCCTCGAAGCCCTGCTGCGCTTATTGAGCACCCCACCCAACCATCCTGAAGCATGCGCACGCATTGCCGAAGCCGTCGCCCGGGCGTTCAAAGCCGACCTCTGCCTGGTGCTTGCGCCTCCCAGCCACGGCAAACTGGGCATTGCCTGCGCTTACGACCTCATCCGAGAAAGTGCGCTCCCCGGCACCACCTTGCCCAGCGAGCGCGTGCCCGTGCTCACCGCGGCCCTGGAACGCCGCCGCCCGTTGCGCCTTCCGGCCAGCAGCACTTCCAGCGACCTCAAGGCCCTGGCACAGGCCCTCAGCGTGTCGCGCACAGGCCCCCTGTTGGCCACGCCCCTGGATCCCGGCGAAGATGAACCCATCGCGGGCGGCCTGGTGCTGCTTTCCGCTTACGCGCAACGCTCTTGGAGCGAACAAGAACAGCAGCGCCTGACCACTTTCGCACAACACATCGCCCGCTGGCTCACTGCTGCCGAAGCCCCTTCCAGCGAGCCCCGAGAAACTTCTCCAGACGCCGAACAGCGGTTGCATGAATTGGAAGCCCAAATCGAAGACCTGCAAACCGAAAATCAGCGTCTGCAAGAGCAACTTCTGGATGCAGAAGAAGCAACCCAGCGGCTGCAAACCCTGGCCGAAGCCTACGATCAACTTCAAGCCAGTTTCGAGGCCCTGCAAGAAGAAAACGAGCGCCTGCAGGCCCAAACCGCCACCTCTGCAGATGCCACAGACGCCGAGGCCTCACAACTCCAGGAAACCCTCGCCGCGCTGAAAGCCGAAAACGAGCGCCTGCAAGAGGCACTGCAGGTCTTGGAAGCCCAACATGCCCACATTCAAAAGACATTGGCCCAGCGCGAAGCCGAACTGCACACCTCGCCCAACGGCCACGACGAAAACCTTTCCCAATACCTGCAACTTTTGCTTTCCAGCGCCCAAGATCTGCGCCAACCCCTCTCAGCCATTGTGGGCTATACCGACCTTCTGCTCAGCGAAAGCGTAGGCATTTTGGGCGCGTTACAGCGCCAATTTGTGGAACGCATCCGCGCCAGCACGCACCGCCTGGAACACGCGGTGGACGACCTGGTGCGTCTCATTGCCATGGAAGCCGGGGAAGTCATCCTCAACCCTGAAAAAGTGGACCTGGGCGAAGCCATAGATCAGGCCCTGGCCCACAACAGCGCCTTGCTCAAAGAAAAACGCCTCATCCTGCGCCCCGACATCCCCGAAACCCTGCCGCAAGTGCATTTGGACAAAGAAATCCTCCACCAGATTTTGCACCATCTCATCCGCAATGCAGCCCTGGCCTCGCCCGAAGAGGGCGAAATTCGCCTGCGCGTAGACGTCCAAGAAGAAGGGGGCGAGAAATTCCTCCTGATTGAAGTGCACGACAGCGGCCCAGGCATCGCGGCCGAAGATCTGCCGCGGGTCTTTTCCCGCCGCTATCGGGCGGAATATCGCACCATTGACGGTTTAGGCGATAACGGCCTCGGCTTGCCTTTGGTCAAAGCCCTTACCGATGTCAACGGTGGGCGCATCTGGATTGAGAGCAAACCCGGCCAAGGCACTTCTTTCATCGTCTTGCTCCCCCTCTCCAACGGGGAATCCCACACTTTGATGCCTGCCCAACAAAACATCGCCTCATGAAACAGACTTCATGGCTTGGCTATTTGGCTTTTACCGCGCTTTGGGCTGTCGGCGTGCTGGGCAGTCTGTGGACTGCGCGCGCCGAAAACATGCTCCCCTTAGCGCCGCCCAGCAGCACGACAACCAACTACGGCTCTCTCACCCTGCTCACGCCCTTGCCCATCCCCACCTACACGCCCCAAATGGCGGCCACAACGCCGCAGGTCACGGTTACCCCCACGTCCATTTGCACCCCGCCTCAGGGCTGGCAACCCATCACCATCCAGCCGGGCGATAGCTTGGACACTTTGGCCGTGACCTATCACACCACGGTGGCCCAACTCCAGGAAGGCAACTGCCTTCCGACCACTTCCCTCCTGGTGGGCACCACCCTCTACGTGCCGCCTTTGCCCACCAACCAACCCACCGCGACTTTGACAGCAACACCAAATTGCGGGCCGCCGCCGGGCTGGGTGGTACACATTGTGCAACCAAAAGAAAACCTGTTTCGCATTAGTTTGGCCTATCGGGTGAGCCTCAACACCCTGCGGGAGGTCAACTGCCTGACGGGCAACCTCATCTATGTTGGCCAGCGCCTGTGGGTGCCCAACGTGCCCACCAGCACACCGCTGGCCTCGCCTACACCGCAGCCTGCGCCCACGGCAACGCCGTCCCCCACAGCCACACCAACGCCCCTCGCGACGGCAACGGCCACGCCTACTGCGCTTCCAACGGCTACCCCAACACCGACCGCAACCAACACTGCCACGCCCACCGACACTGCCACGCCGACCCCTACCGATACGGCCGTAGTAGCACCTACCCCAACTCCATAAAAGGCTTGGTCATGGACTTCTCGGCGATTTCCCTATCCAAAAAACACGCCCTGGGGGCGATTTTCAGCCTGGCATTGCTCGCTTTGCTGTTCATCGGATTAGGGACCTTGGAAGGATGTAGCCAGCAAAACCACAGCGGCATTCCCCTGGCCACGCCGGCGCAATTTCCAACCGCCACCTGGACACCCTTCATACCAGAATTTCCCACGCCCACCTATATTCCCACCGCGACCTTCACCCCCACCCCCACACAAACCC
>JAADCW010000001.1 GCA_013154225.1 Chloroflexota bacterium | reverse complement strand
CGCACCCAGCGTATCGCCTGCACGCCAATGGGCTGGGGTTCGCCGCTTTCCAAACGCGCCAAAAACGCATGCAAAGTCACCCGAAAATGGGTGTACGCATGGCGATAGACGCCAAAGGGGGCCTCAACGGCAATTTCCACTGCCAGTTCTTCCCGAATCTCCCGCTTCAGCGCGCTTTCCAGCGTTTCCCCCTGCTCAACTTTGCCGCCCGGAAACTCCCACATATTGCCCAAAAGCCCATCCGCGGGCCGCTGGGCAATGAGCACCCGGCCGTCGTCCCGCTGAATCACCGCGGCCACCACGGTGTAGTGGGGTTGGCGCTGACGACGGCGCTTCTTGGGGTAGGCCTCGGGATTGCCGCTTTGTCGCGCCTGGCATAGGCTTTCCAAGGGGCACACCGCGCAGCGCGGGGCCCGCGGGGTACACACCATCGCGCCTAAATCCATCAACGCCTGGTTGTAATCTGCGGCTCGGCCTGGGGGCAAATGCGCCTCGGCCAAAGCCCAAAGCGCGCGTTCCCCTTCGGCAGTATCCACCGGCGTTTCCAAAGCAAAAACCCGAGCCAGCACCCGCTTGACGTTGCCATCCAGCACCGGCACGTCGCGGCCAAAGGCCAGAGAGGCAATCGCGTGTGCGGTGTATTTACCAATACCAGGTAGGGTTTGGAGTGTCTTGGGGTCTGCAGGCAGACGTCCCCCATAGCGGGCGACCACTTCCTGCGCAGCGCGGTGCAGGGCGCGGGCCCGACGGTAGTAGCCCAACCCTTCCCACAAAGCCAGCACTTCCTGCTCGTCTGCCTGGGCCAAAGCCTCAATGGTGGGGAAACGCGCCATCCAGCGCGCGAAATAGGGCTTGACCGTATCCACCTGGGTTTGCTGAAGCATGACTTCCGACACCCAGACGGCATACGGGTCAGGGTGCCCACGCCAGGGCAAATCCCGGGCATGGGCTGCGTACCACGCCAAGAGAGCAGAAGCAAAAGGGGAAGGCATCACAAAACCGCGTTAGCCCTGCACCTCACGCGCCGCGGCCCGCACGGCATCCAGCAGGCGGGGTAAGTCGTCTTCGGTAGTGCGGTAGGAGATGAAGCACGCGCGCAGGGCTTCGGTTTCGCCCAGGTGGGTCAGCGAGAGGAAGGCTTCCCCGCGGCGCTGAAGCACGGGCACCAGGGCCTTGTTGAGCGCGTTCAAAGCCTCTTCGTCCATGCCTGGGGGTGTATACCGAAAAGCCACAATGCCCATCGAAGCCGGCGCCAGCAGTTGGAAGTCGTCGGCAGCCTCGATTTGGGCGGCAAACTGGGCGGCCAAATGATGCAGGCGCTCCCAAGTCTGGAGAATGGCATCTGCACCGTAGATTTTCAGGATGAGGTAGATTTTCAGCGCGCGGAAATTGCGAGAAAGTTGGGGGCCGTAATCCCGAAAATGGAAGCCCTCATCTTCCGCATTGGGCAGATAGGCCGTGTGTGTGCCAAAAGTCGCGGGCAAAAGCCCCTGGTGGCGGGTAAAAATCGCGCCTGCCTCAAAGGGCACGAACAGGGTTTTGTGAGGATCAACGGTGAAGGAATCGGCCTTGGCAAGCCCGCGAGCGCAGGGTGCGGCCGTGGGGATGGAAGCCGCCAGGCCCCCATACGCGCCATCCACATGCAGCCACACGCCTTCTTCCGCACAAACCGCGGCAATCTCGTCAATGGGATCGCACGCGCCCGTGGCAGTGGTGCCCAGGGTTGCCACCGCGGCCACAGGATACACCCCATCGCGGCGGTCCTGACGAATCGCGCGGCGGAGCGACGGTGGGTGCATCCGCCGGGCGTGGTCGGTGGGCACGCACCGCACCGCGTCTTTGCCAAAGCCCATCATCTCAATGGCTTTGACCGCGGAGTAATGGGTTTCCGGGCTCAAATAAAAGGCCACCTTTGGCAAACTACGCACGCCATGCACCCGCACCTCGGGGAAGGCGGCCTGCCGCGCAAGCAACAACCCTACGAAATTGGCCATCGAACCGCCCGAAGTGAGGATGCCCTCTGCATCGGGCGCATAGCCGCTGAGGTCCAGGAGCCAACGGAGCACCAGCCGCTCGGCTTCGGTGGCCGCGGGTGCGCCTTGCCACACAGCCACAGATTGATTGAGGGCCGCGGCCAGGGCTTCGGCAAACACCGCCCCAGCCAAAGGCGATGTGCGCATCCAGGCCAAAAAACGCGGATGCCCCACCCGCACCGACGGCGCGGCAATCTTGGTCTGGAAGTCTTCCAAAGCAGCCGCAACACCTTGAGGCTGGCGAGGCAACGGCTCCGCGAGCAGGGCACGCACCCGCCGCGGGGTGACGTCTTCGGACGCGATGGGCTGTTCGCCCAACGTGCTGAGGTAATCGGCAACGAAATCGGCCACCCAACGCCCCAGTTCGCGGATGGCCTCAGGGGAAAGTTCGGGAGATGTCATGGTGGTATTGTACTACGAGATGGGGCAGGCGCTCCAGACCTCAAAACAGCGGCTTTCCATACTTTGCAGGGCAGCACGGCGCAACGCCGTTTTGCAAGCCCTTGGGGCAATGGCTTCATTTCCCAATCCCCCAATGCCCACGTGCAACGCCCCGCCGTCAGGCAGGGCGCTTGTGGGCCCAGCAGGATTCGAACCTGCGACCAAGCGGTTATGAGCCGCCTGCTCTCACCGCTGAGCTATGGGCCCAACACACAGCACAAAAAGAAAGAGCGGGCGACGGGACTCGAACCCGCGAATGACGGCTTGGAAGGCCGTTGCCTTACCACTTGGCGACGCCCGCGTGTTGCTATGGGTATTCTATCCAGCAACGGGAAGTGCGTCAAGTCTTGTGCTCTGAGGCCGTTTTTCCTTACGACGCCCTCAGACACGCGGCCAAGACGCCAGTCAACGCTCCGTCTGCTCAGCCCAGCCGCGCGCGCCGCGCAGGAAGACCTCGCCCGGCATGGCCTTCTTGCCCGCGGGCTGGACCTCATCCAAAACCAGCACCCCTTCCGCGGTGCCAATGGCCGGCTTGCCATCCACCACCAGACGCACGCCTTCCCCTGGTGAGGGCATCGCCAGCGCGTGGGCTCGGTGGACTTTCAGCAAGCCGCGCGTCCATTCGGTAAACGCTCCCGGCCAGGGATTGAAAGCCCGCACTTTGCGCGCCAGGGCTTCTGCAGGTTCGCTGAAATCCAAACGCCCATCGGCCTTTTTCAAGAGGGGCGCGTAGGTCACGCCTTCCTCGGGCTGAGGGCGGGGCTGAATTTCGCCGCTGAGATAACCGGGAAGGGTCTCCAACAGCAAGCGGGCGCCCAGGGCAGACAGTTTCTCGCTCAACGTCGCGGCTGTATCGTCCGCCGCGATGGGCAGGGCTTCCTGGCTCAGAATGGGGCCTGTATCCATACCTTCGTCCATCACCATGATGGTGATGCCGGTTTCCTCGTCGCCGTGGAGAATGGCGTGCTGAATGGGCGAAGCCCCACGCC
>JAADCW010000051.1 GCA_013154225.1 Chloroflexota bacterium | reverse complement strand
GCCGCAAGGCATCCACTGCCGCGGCCACGCCGTGCAACCCCGAAACGCTATCGTCCAGCCCTACCACAATCAACCGGTCAGGCATTCCCACACGCTCGCTGTCCCCATCCAGCAACCAACGCGCGGCGCGCGCCAAACCCGCCTGCTCATCTTGCATCAACGCCGCGAAAATCGCGGCCAACGCGTGGAACGCCGCGGGCTTGAGCAGGATCTCCGCGGTGGGCAGGCCTCGCTGCGCCGCGAAATACACCAGCCGCCCATAGCCCACCAGGGGCAAGTCTGGCAATCCCACCGCCTCCAAGGCCATTTCCGCCTCGGGCGCGTAACCCCGCATATGAGACACACCTCGCGGCGGCCCAGAAGGGCGGGCCGTATAAGCCGCGGCGCAGGCCACACCTGAAGCCAAGGCCTCCTTTACGCGGGCACGCTCGTCCTCTGAAAGCAAAGGCCGATCATAGCGCCGCAAAAACGAGGGCGTCTGTACCTCAGCCGGCAGGCCATACGTGGCCGCGAACGCTTCACTGCCCAGGGCAAACTGCTGGAACACCCGCGTCACTGGATGATGATACACATCGCGGGTTTGCGAAAGCAAGGCTTCCACCAAGGGATGCGCGCCCAAATGCGGGAACGGTGCATCTTCCACCCCCTCTCGCTGCAACTGCAGCGCCCGGCTGGTGGGATAATCACCCGGCGAAAGATGACGGGCCAATCGCGCTACCGAAGCCGTGGGAAGAGGCTCCGCCGGCGGCGGGAACGGTCGCGGCGCGGTCAGCGCATCCGCCGGCGGTGCACCATACTGCGCGGCCCAGGCATCCCACAGTGCGGCCAGGTAAAGCGGCACAATATCCCACTCGCTGGTGATGCCGTGGGCCTCGTAAAACGCAATGGTGGCCTCGTCGGGAGGCGGCAACGGCCACCCCCACTGCTTCATAAAATGCTGGCACGTCGCGCGGACGGCTTCCCGATAGCCCAATGGCGCTACCAGCACGCCGTCCACGTCAAAGAGCAACACCTTCATTTGTGGCGGCGCTCCAGTTCCGCGGCAATGTCATCGGGCGTCAGCCCGCGCGCGAGCATGAGCACCAACACATGGTAGGTCAAATCCGCAATTTCTTCGGTCAGGCGCTGGTCATCCTGACTGAGCGCGGCCACGACCACTTCAGTGGCTTCCTCCCCCACTTTCTGAGCAATGCGTGGCAGGCCGGCCTCCAGCAAACGCGCGGTGTACGATTCAGGCCGAGGGTTGGCCTGGCGTTCCTGAAGAATGGCATAAAGTTCTGCAATGTTCATTGTGTTTCTTCTTTCCTTTCTGGCGGCCAAGGTGCAAAATCCAATTCAGGATACGAACGATAAAAGCAACTGATATTGCCTGTATGACAGGCCGGGCCCGCGGGTTCCACCAACAACAGCAGGGTATCCGCGTCGCAATCCACACGAATTTCAACCACCTTTTGGACGTTCCCCGACGTCGCGCCCTTGTGCCACAATTCCTGCCGGCTGCGGGACCAAAAATGCGCTTCGCCGGTCTCCAACGTGCGCTGCAAGGCCTCTTCATTCATATAGGCCACCATCAGCACCTGATAAGTGTGTACATCCTGCACCACAGCAGGAATCAGGCCCCGCGCGTCAAACTGAAGCGGCGGAAGCGCAGAAGACAAAACTTGCGAATTGCTTTGCATAAGACAACCTTCCAAACAACCTACCCCACCGCCCGAGGGGGACAGCGGGGTCTGAAATTGAACAGCCGTAAAAAATCACGGTGAGGATTGTACCAGAAATCGCGCCCCTATCCCACACCAGGCTCAGCGGTTGCATTGCGATTTCTTTACAAAAACTTTTCAAACCACAACTTTAAACTTATAATGTGTTACAAATTATAACAACCCAAAGCCACAGTGGAGGTGAACAATGGGTACAAATGTCTGGCTGTATTTCGTCCTGGGTCTTCTCGTGGGCTGGCTCATCGAATGGCTGATTGACTGGTGGTATTGGCGGCGGAAATGCCAACGCGTCGCCGTAAGCGCCAGCGCCGACCTCATTGATGACCTTCAACAAATCCGCGGCATCGGCCCGGTCATTGCCAAGAAGCTGAACGATGCTGGCATCACAACCTTCGCTGAACTGGCAGCCCTCACCGTGACACAACTGGAAGAAATCGTCGGTGAGGAAATTCGGCGGCTGACCGACGAAGAGGATATTCTCCGCCAGGCGCGGGAACGCGCAGCCCGGAAGTGAGGGAAATGGGCATGAACGCAAAACCAGACACCCGCTCCTATGACTTATTCAAACTTATTGTTGCCATTATTTTGGCGCTCATCGCGCTGCTCTTGCTGCTGCGCGCGCCAAAGGCCAATCAACCCACCGCCGCGGTGGCCGCGCCCACTGCAACCGTAGCCGTTGCAGCGCCTACCACCGCGCCTGTCCAGGCTGAAGTCAACCTGCCCGAATTCCCCGCGGCAAACTTCCAGTGGAAGTTCGACAAAGCCAAGGGCTTGCTCCTGGATCCCAACGGCAAAGCCCTCTTCCGCCTGGACGCTGACGCAGGCAAGTGGATCCCCGTCGTGCCGGACGATCTCCTAGGCTCTCTGCCCGAGGGCTTCCAGGTGGCCGAGGTGGACGGCGCTTGGCAGATCACTGGCCCCGACGGCAAACGCCTCTACCGCTGGAACTCTGACACCATGTCTTGGGAAGCCGTGGAAGAAACCGTCACTGCCAACCTCCCCGAATTCCCCACTGCTGACTTCCAGTGGAACTTCGACAAAGCCAAGGGCCTGCTCCTCACCCCTGACGGCAAGGCCATCTTCCGCCTCGATCCCGACTCCGGCAAGTGGGTCCCCATTGTGCCGGATGACCTCCAGGCTTCCCTGCCCGAGGGCTTCCAGGTGGCCGAGGTGGACGGCGCCTGGCAGATCACTGGCCCCGACGGCAAACTCCTCTACCGCTGGAACCCCGACACCATGTCTTGGGAAGCTGTCGAGACCGCGGAGACCTCTACGGGGGCTTCCAACGAAGAGACCTCCACTGCGGCATCCTCCGCGTGCGCGGCGCATCCTGCTCGCCTGAGCGTGGGCGATTCCGCCAAAGTGCTCACCAACCTCAACCTGCGCCTTTCGCCTGGCATTGGCGACAATTGGATCATGACCATGCCCGCGGGCACGGTTGTGGAAATCATCGGCGGGCCGGAATGCGTGCCTTACGGCGACGGCGCTTACCGCTGGTGGAATGTCCGGCTCTCGGACGGCCGCACAGGCTGGGCAGCAGAAGCGCCCATCCACGGCGACTACTACTTCCTGGAGCCGATTCAGTAACAGCCAACTGACACAAACACAAACAAAAACGACCCCGCGTTTGGGGTCGTTTTTGTTTTGGGAAGCGAGTATCTTGCACTTTGAGGGGAAAAGGGAAGACGTGGAAAGCCTCGCGGCTAAGGCTGGTTGGGGTTGCGATAAATCGTCACCGCGCC